>NZ_JBSEFI010000002.1:0-272770 GCF_053570605.1 Flavobacterium sp. U410 | reverse complement strand
TGGTTTTGAAAACTGCTTTCCGGAATACTATATTTAACTTTGTTTTTATACTATAATATATAGTACCATCCGAATATCATTAATTTACAAAAAAAGATTTTTCTACAACTATTGAAGTCTATATAATTAGTGTAAAGAGGAAACAGCAGGAGTAATTAAATATCATTTTAAGCAAAAAACCAACTAATAGTTGGCTTTTGTATTTTTAAAACTGAAAGTAAATAAAAGGCTGTGTTCCTTCGGCTGCGGTTGCATAAACAATCCAAAATACAAAACCTAAAAGAATGGCTTTACCCCAAAACGGAAGTTTTCCAAATAACTTTTCATTATACTCCATCCATTTTTCCGGTAGAAAATGCCAAACAAATCCGAACGCTAATAATAAAAACACATTTCTATAAGCTGAAATCATGGCGCTCCATTGTTCCCAATTGAATTTAAGGCGAGATATATTTTCTGCAATTTGAAATGCTGTTGTAAAGTCTTTGGCTCTGAAAAACAGCCAACAAAAAACCACAAAGTGAAAAGTTAAAAATACTTTTATTATCTTAACCCAAGTCGTTTTTGGCAATTTAATAAACTGACCAAAATAGCGTTCGACTGCTAAGGCTAAACCGTGTAAAACACCCCAAAACACAAACTTCCAATTAGCACCATGCCACAACCCACCAAGAAACATAGTCATAAACAAATTGAAATAGGTTCTGATTTTGCCTTTGCGGTTTCCACCCATAGAAATATATAGATAATCGCGTAGCCAACTTGACAATGAAATGTGCCATCTGCGCCAAAATTCCGTTACAGAAGCCGATTGGTAAGGTGTTTTAAAATTGGGTGGTAAAGTAAAGCCCATCAACAAGGCTAAACCGATAGCCATATCAGAATATCCGGAGAAGTCACAATAAATTTGAATAGCATAACCATAAGAAGCCATCCAGTTTTCAAAGGCAGTGTAACTATTAGGTGCATCAAAAACGCGATCTACAAAATTGACCGAAACATAATCAGATATTACCGCCTTTTTGATTAATCCGCCGATAATTAAAAACAGTGCTTTATTGAAATCTTCTTTGGTTAAATTTAATTTTTGATAAATCTGCGGAATAAAATCACTTGCACGAACGATGGGCCCGGCAACCAACTGCGGGAAAAACGAAACGAAAAATAAAAAGTCGATGAAACTTTTTGTCGGTTCCAATTCCTTTCTATAGACATCAATTGTATAACTCAAGGTTTGAAACGTATAAAACGAAATTCCTACCGGTAGCACAATATCAGCAAAAGCCAAATGGCCGCCAGATAATAAATTGAAGTTATCAATAAAAAAATTGGTATACTTAAAATAGCCCAACAATCCCAAATTAATAATCAAACTCACGATTAAATAGAATTTCCGGTAAAATTGCTTACCTTCTGTATAAATGAGTCGCGACAAACTATAATCGACTACCGAAGAAAAAATAAGCAACCAAAAATAATGTCCGCTTGATTTATAATAAAAAAACAGAGAAAACAGCACTACATACGTTATTCGGAAGTAATGCGTTTTTTGACTCAAAATATAAATAAGATAGAAAACCAGAAACATCCCTAAAAACAAACCGCTATTAAATAGCAAAGGTGCTTTTGGATCAAAAACAAACCAGCTTTTTATGGTTTCTATTGTTACATTCCCCATCAGGTTTTGTAACCCATTGGCTAACAAAAACAAATTTATCAAGGTTATTTTAGTAATTTAAATTGTTCGTAAGTGTTCATCAAAGCATTAAAAAACAATTCGCCTTGCATTTCATAGCCTGCTTTTGAATAATGTATTTTGTCTTTAGCCATTAAACCTTGTGCAAAATTTTGCTGAACTTTTTTATTTCCGCCCATTCCTTTAAACAAGTTCCAGACGGCAAAGTTATCTTCAGCAGCTTTTTCTACTAAAAGAGTCGAATAGTTTTTTACCAAAACATTAGGATATTTACGTTTTAATAAAGATGGAGGCGGCGTTGTAACTAATATTTCGGCTGAAGGATTTTGAGCTTTAATATTGGCTATCATATTTTTTAATTGTTCGTAATAAACAGTTGCTTCTTGTTTGTCAAAACTTTCATTGGTTCCCAAGGAAATAATGAATAAATCAGCTTCCAAAGCAGGAATTTGTTCAAAAAACATAGGGAATTTATTGTAATCAGAGGCTTTAGCTCCATTCACACCAATGGCGCTATACATGATTCCCGGATTGTTCTTTTCTAAAATTAATCCGTTTAATGCAAAATTCGATTGGCCTTCAGCCGGAATAATGTAGATTTTATCCAAAGGCGTTGTGCTGTAATAAGCATAGGAAAATTTGTCTTTGAACAATTCCAAAGGGATAAATTCGGTTCGGCTTATTTTTTTGGCTTCCATTTCATGAGTTGGGATCATCAATTTCTTCCCAGCCTGAATATTGTTATTCTTCAAATTGTTTGCCTTTTTAATAGCCGTAACACTCGTATGGTATTTTTCGGCAATAATAGAAAGTGCTTCACCACTTTTAATAGTGTGCACAATTTTCTTTGGTTCTACCGATTCCATCACAATTTCTTTAGAAGCTGTTGCCAAATCAAAACATTTTTGGTTCTTTGGCATTAGCATTTTTACCATTGAAAACGCATAACTTGTATCTCGAACACTTACTTCTACTGCATAATCTTTAGCCGAATTATACAATGCAATTCCGCTTAACCCAACGGGTTTTGTAGTATCGGGATAAATGTTTCGGTAATTTTCAAAGCCTACAGAAGATTTGTATTTTATAAAATAATTTCCATTGGTTTTTGCCAAATTATAGGGAAACGAAAAACCCAAACCTGCGTTACCAAATTTAGCCTGCAACATACTTCTCATTTTTCCCGAGAAAAAATCGGCTTGAATGTGAGAATCACCAATGTGTACAATACGAAGTTTACAATCTTTATTATCTTCAAGTTGCTGCAATTTTTCGAAAAAATGACGAACTGCACCACCGTTCAAAATAACATCAGTAGCCAAATTATCGCCACGTAATGAATCCTCCAAAAACTCATTGATAACTTCTTCAGTTGTTACTGCTGTTGTATCTATCTGTTGGCATTGTCCAAATTGAAAAATGAACAACACAAAAAAAAGAAACTTAATCTTCATGAATGCTATCGGTTTTGGAAATTACACTATCTTTTCGTCTTATCACAGTTTTAGGTTTGCTTTTAGCTTTCATTTTTCGATAGGTTTCGTAACCTCCGTTCAATTGGTTATATAAAAGATTCGCTACTTCTTTGGCTCCTCTAAAATTAAAATGCGTATAATCTTTATTGGCTCTTATCGGCTCTTCATCGGTCCATTTTACCATAGAACCTTCACCTCCCATAAGCTCATATAAATTAGCAAATCCGGTTTGTGATTTTATGGCATATTTCTTTTGAGCAGTGACTAAAGGTACAACTGCCGAATCGGTTTTCATTTCTAAATCGTATTTGGTTGCTTTATCAGCAGTAGAAATAACCAAAATAGCAACTCCCGGAAAACATTGACGTAAGTGTTCTACCACATTACTCATTCGTTTTTCATACCACGAATAATTATATGAACCATAGTTAAGCACATTGGTTCCGTAATGTAACACAATTAAATCGTAACCTAATTTTTCCTGAAATTGTTGCATTACTGCCGGACTAAACATAGACAATGGCAAACCGGAATTTCCACGACTCGAAAAGTTATCTACGTGAATTCCTTTTCCGTTATCAAAATTCAAACCGTAAACCGGAATACTATCGGCAGATTTAAAATTGATTTTTAAACTTTTAATATCGGAAGCAGTCAATTGCAATTCGTTCACCAAACGATTCGGACGTAATTTTTTAATCAATGTATCTTCGTCATTAATGATAATGCTAATTTCACCTTTCCCTTTGTTTGACTTACCAAAGAAAAGTGTGGGCTTATTTAATGTTGTTGAAAAACGATTTCTTCCGGCTTTGTATTTTACCCAAACATTATTTACACTATCAGGAATAAAAAACACATGTCCGTTAACTCCAAAAGGGAAAACCGGATTTTTAGCTTTTAAATACGATTGCGTTTTCCAATTGGGAGAAAATTGATGCTGAATTGATCCACGTGAAGCTGCCGACTCTGATGTGATATTGACAAAACCTACACCTTCGCCACCGAATTTAGCTTGTAGCAACATGCGTAAATCTTGAACAATCATATCGCCATCGGTCATGGAATCGCCAAAATAAGCAATACGAATATTACCGGTTTGCTGTGTTTGCAATTGGTATAATTTTTCGTAGAACGGAATCAAATATTGGTTTCCTTTGAAAGACTCATATTTTTCCGTTGGAAACGAAACTCCTTCTATGGGAACAAATCGAATTTCCTTCTTCGCCATCGGATCAACCTTTACCTCGACCGGAAGAGAATCTTTCACTTCGGGTTTTTCTTCTTCGGCAATGGCTTCCAATAACAAACTGTCAATAACTACGTTTTTAGCAGCTATTCGAGTTTCAGGAAATATTCGTTTGGGTAAAACAGCCTTGAACACCAAAAATGATGCTCCGGCTATAAGTAACGTAATGAACGTTATCCAAAAATAATTTGTTGTTTTCAATGTATTAAACCCAATTACATACGGTTTGGAACGCTAATTCCTAACAAGCTAAACGCTGTTTTTATGGTATTTCCGACTACTTGTGAAAGTTGTACACGGAATATTTTTTTGAAATGATCGGTTTCGCCTAATATCGATACGTTTTGGTAGAACGAATTGAATTCTTTCACCAAATCATACGTATAATTTGCTACTAAAGCCGGACTGTGATTAGCTGCCGCACTTTGAATAACTTCAGGAAACAACTGCACTTGTTTGATTAATTCTTTTTCTTTTTCATGTAAAGACATTTCGGTTCCACTTAATGTAACAGAAGTGTAATCGAAATCGGCTTTGCGAAGAATAGACTGAATACGAGCGTAAGTATATTGAATAAACGGTCCTGTATTTCCATTAAAATCTACTGATTCTGAAGGATTGAACATCATTTGTTTTTTCGGATCTACTTTTAGCATGAAATATTTCAACGCACCTAAACCAATAGTTTTAAAAAGCGTAGCTTTTTCTTCGTCAGTATAGCCGTCAAGTTTTCCTAATTCTTCCGAAATTGTTTTTGCTGTTTCGGTCATTTCAGCCATTAAATCATCAGCATCAACTACAGTTCCTTCACGCGATTTCATTTTACCAGAAGGCAATTCCACCATTCCGTAGCTTAAGTGATATAAATTAGCAGCCCAATCGAATCCTAATTTTTTCAAGATTAAGAACAACACTTTAAAGTGATAATCTTGTTCGTTACCCACAGTATACACCATTCCGCCAACATCCGGATAATCTTTTACACGCTGAATGGCTGTTCCAATATCTTGTGTAATGTACACAGAAGTTCCGTCGGCACGCAAAACTAATTTTTCGTCTAAACCTTCATCGGTAAGATCAATCCAAACCGAACCGTCCGGTTTTTTGAAAAATACACCTTTAGCCAAACCATCAGCAACCACATCTTTTCCTAACAAATAGGTATTGCTTTCATAATAGTAACTATCAAAATCAACGCCCAAACTCTCATAGGTTTTTGCAAAACCATTGTATACCCATTGGTTCATTTTTTCCCATAAAGCCACAACCTCAGCATCGCCTGCTTCCCATTTACGTAGCATTTCCTTTACTTGAAATCCAATTTCACTTTTCTCGTTAAAATATTTATCCTTAAAATAAGACTTAAACTCTTTAATAACATTCTTTTCAGAGAAAAACTCTTCATTATCAGTTACAATTCCTGAATCAGTAATTCTTATTTCATATTTAACTTCATCATCTGGAAATAATTTTTCCCAAAAAGGAGTTTCCTTAAACTTTTCAAATTCTAATTGTCCTTCTTCAGTAGGAATCCAATTATCAAATTCCTTTTGAAACTCTTTTTCAAATCTCACATAATATTTCCCAACCAAATGATCGCCTTTGATTCCTGTAGTTTCAGGCGTTTCTCCGTTTCCGAATTTTTCCCAAGCCAACATCGACTTACAAATATGGATTCCACGGTCGTTGATAATTTGGGTTTTGTATACTTTTTTTCCGGATGCTTTGATAATTTCAGCAACAGAATAGCCTAATAAATTATTACGCACGTGTCCTAAATGCAACGGTTTATTCGTATTAGGCGAAGAATATTCGACCATAACGGCTTTGTCACCAACGGTTGGTCCTACTTTACCAAAGTCAGCATTTCCTTTAATTCCGTTAAAAAAGTCGATATAAAATGAATCGGAAATTACGATATTTAAAAATCCGGCAACTACGTTGAATTTCTCTACGTCTTTTACATTTTCTACCAAATAGGTTCCTATTTTGGTTCCTATTTCAACCGGATTGCCTTTTAATTGTTTTACCAGCGGAAATACAACCATTGTAATATCACCTTCAAACTCTTTCCTAGTCGCTTGAAATTCAACATTTTCAATAGTTAAATCAAATACATCTTTTACGGCTGATTGAATGTGAATGGTTAATGTTTCTTGTAATGTCATTTTCGCTTGTTTTTTAGAGGTGCAAATTTAAGAATTAGTCCTTAGCAATCAGCAATTAGGAGTTAGTTTTTTAGCAAAAAAAGAAGCGATTCCTGTGAATCGCTTCTTTTTTTTATTTTCTATGTTCTTTTCGTTTGAAAACTACCAACGAATAATAGCACTTCCCCAAGTAAATCCGGAACCGAAAGCAGCTAAAACTACTAAATCGTCTTCTTTGATTTTTCCTTGCTCCCAAGCTTCCGTTAAAGCAATAGGAATAGAAGCTGCCGTAGTGTTTCCGTAACTCATGATATTGTTGTAAACCTGATCATCTGTCAATCCGAATTTTTGTTGGATAAACTGAGAAATTCTCAAATTGGCTTGGTGAGGAATCAACATATCAACATCTGAAACCTGTAAATTATTGGTTTTCAAACCTTCCATGATTACTTCGCTAAAACGAACTACTGCATTTTTAAACACAAATTGTCCGTTCATATATGGATAATAACTTTCATCATTAGGATCGTTATCTTTGATAATATCGGTAACCCAACGTTTTCCCATTCCAGGAGCAATTAATGCTAATTCTTCCGCATATTGTCCTTCGGAATGCAGATGCGTAGATAAAATTCCTTTGGTTGTATCTTCTGTACGAGAAAGAATAGCTGCTCCTGCCCCATCACCAAAAATCACCGAAACATTTCTTCCGCGAGTGGTCATATCCAAACCTCTGGAATGCACTTCAGAACCGATTACCAAAATATTTTTATACATTCCGGTTTTAATGAATTGGTCAGCAACTGACAACGCATATACAAAACCCGAACATTGGTTACGAATATCTAATGCACCGACTGTTTTTAAGCCCAAATCTCTTTGTACCAAAACGCCAGGACCCGGAAAATAATAATCGGGACTCAACGTTGCAAAAATGACAAAATCGATATCGTCTGTTGCTACTTTTGCTCTTTCTAAAGCGATTTTTGCCGCTTTAACTCCCATTGACGTAGTGGTTTCTTCAGTTGTATTAACGTGTCTTCTTTCTTTAATACCGGTACGCTCCTGAATCCATTCGTCGTTTGTATCCATTATTTTGGATAAGTCATCATTGGTTACAATATTATCCGGCACATAATATCCTAACCCAGTTATTTTAGAGTGATACATGTTTGTTTAGTTTGTGCGACAAATTTACTAATTTATTAAAAAACACCTAACTAAATTGAAATTTTAGCGATTTAACACTAAAAAAACATCTTCCTTTTCAGAAATCCCCTGTGATGAATTAAAATAAACTTTTCCTTCCGCACTCTGAGCTTCAATTAAATAATGTTTTCCTTTAAAATAACTTGCGATTACTTTAACCTGTAAATCAGACTGTTCTACGACTTTCAATTGGTGAGGATAAACTAATATTTTTTCATTTGAAATATCATCACTATTGAGCAAATTTGTTGAAATTTCACTCACTTCATCAAAAAGCGAAGCTGTATAGAAACTTTCAGGCTGATTGTATATTTTTTTTGTTTTACCACTTTTTACAATCTGCCCGTTTTTCATAACTACAACTTCATCAGAAAAAGACAATACATCTTGTACATCATGCGTAGCAATAATACAGGTTATATTTTTTTGTTTTAAGTATTTGAAGATTTTTCGGCGTAAACTGTTTTTTCTGAAGTTATCAATATGACTAAAAGGTTCGTCTAACAATAATAGTTCCGGTTCTTTTGCTAATACTTTCGCTAAAGCGACACGCTGCATTTGACCTCCGCTTAAATATTTGGCTTTTACAGCAGCAAATTCTTCCATTTCTACTACTTCGAGTAATTCTTTAATTCGCTCGTTTTTTTCTTCCGGAAAGAAATTAGAGAGATATTTACCCACATTTTCCGCCACTGAAATATAAGGCATCAAATCAAAATCCTGAGCTAAATATTTCATATAAGGCATTCCTGGAACCAAATTAAATTTAGGCCCGGTTACTAGTTCTTCTTTCCAATGAATACTTCCTGAATTTAAATCATATAAACCATAGATCAATTTCAGTAATGTACTTTTACCACATCCGCTTTCACCTATGACTGCTAAATTTTCACCTACATCAATAGAAAAATTAATATCCTTTAATATCTCTTTCTCAACATCATATAAAAACCCCACTTCTCTTACTTTTAACATTTTTTTACATTTTTAAACAAAAGTAGAATTCTAATTTAAAAATATTATTAACTTGCGGAAGTTTTTAAATTTGCCCCATGAAAAAAACTACACCTATACTATTATTAGTATTTTTTCTATTTTTAAACTTAACCAATTGTTTTGCTCAATATTATAAATATTCGATTGATGTAAATTATGGTTTAAGCGGAGTTTCGCAACCAAATATTAACGATTTTTCTCATTTTGGAGTAGGATTTAACTATGAATTTGATGAAATATATTCCCTTAGACTAGATTATGGTTCTGATCAATTTCGTACTTTTAATGAAAGAATTGGCGCCGAAGCCGGTCTAGACATGTCTCGTATTTCTTTACAAGGCGCTGTAAACCTTTCTACTATATCTTCAAGAATAAGAATCTATGATCCAATTAATGTTTTTGTACACGGAGGATTTGGACTTTCAAGTATAAAATCTACTCTTGGATCCGGAAGAGACAATACTGTTAATTTCTTAGGCGGAATCACTCCAAGAATCAAACTGACCCGACAATTATATCTTTCGTTAGACGCTTCTGCAATCTTTATTTTGTCTCAACACTACAATTTTGATGGAGACCTAGCGTACAGCGACGTTGTAAATTCATTCACATCAATAACTTATAATGTAACAGCCGGACTTACTTTCAGATTCGGCGAATATTAAAATTTCAACCAACCTTAACTATTTTTATAAAAGTCCTTTTTCTTACTGAATGAGGGCTTTTTTTATGTCATTTTGTCATCAAAATATTTTTGGTATCTTATTTGAAAAAGATTGGACAATATATATGTCTAATCAAAAATATAACAATATGTCAAGTGGAAAAATTAACGTTTCAGTAGAAAACATCTTTCCTTTAATTAAGAAATTTTTATACAGTGACCACGAAATTTTTCTTCGTGAATTGATTTCAAATGCTACCGATGCCACTTTAAAATTAAAACATTTAACCAGCATTGGCGAAGCAAAAGTAGAATATGGCAATCCTGTAATTGAAGTTAAAATCGATAAGGAAGGAAAAAAACTTCACATTATCGATCAAGGTTTAGGAATGACTGCCGAAGAAGTGGAAAAATACATCAACCAAATCGCTTTTTCAGGCGCCGAAGAATTTTTAGAAAAATATAAAGACTCTGCCAAAGATTCAGGTGTAATCGGTCACTTTGGTTTAGGATTTTACTCTGCTTTTATGGTTGCGAGTAAAGTTGAAATCATCACCAAATCTTTCAAAGATGAGCCAGCAGCACACTGGACTTGCGACGGTAGTCCTGAATTTACTTTAGAACCAGCTGATAAAACCACTCGTGGAACAGAAATCGTACTTCATATTGCAGAAGATTCGTTAGAATTTTTAGAAGAAAGCAGAATCAATGAGTTGTTAGTAAAATACAACAAATTCATGCCAATTCCAATTAAATTTGGAATCAAACAAGAAGCGTTGCCTAAACCTGAAGATGCTGCAGATGATTACAAAACTGAATACATTGAAGTTGACAACATCATCAACAATCCAAATCCGGCTTGGACGAAACAACCTTCTGATTTATCGGATGAAGATTATAAAAACTTTTACCGCGAATTGTATCCAATGCAATTTGACGAGCCATTATTCAACATTCACTTAAACGTTGATTATCCGTTCAACTTAACCGGTATTTTGTATTTCCCTAAATTGTCGAATGATTTACAAATTCAGAAAGATAAAATTCAGTTGTACCAAAATCAAGTTTTTGTAACGGACAATGTGGAAGGAATTGTTCCGGAATTCTTAACGATGTTAAAAGGTGTAATTGATTCGCCGGATATTCCGTTGAACGTTTCGCGTTCGTATTTACAAGCGGATGGAAATGTGAAAAAGATTTCGAATTACATTACGCGTAAAGTTTCCGATAAATTAAAATCGCTTTTCAACGAAAACAGAGTTGATTTTGAACAAAAATGGAACGATATTAAAATTGTTTTGGAATACGGAATGCTTTCGGAAGCTAAATTCTACGAAAAAGCAGGCGATTTTGCTTTATATCCCACAACAGAAAATAAATATTATACGTTAGCCGAATTAAAAGAAGCTTTGGCTCCAACACAAACCGATAAAGACGGAAACTTAGTAGTTCTTTATGCTTCTAACGTAGAATTGCAACACAGTTATATTGAAGCAGCAAAAGAAAAAGGATATGAAATTTTGTTATTAGATTCTCCAATTGTTTCGCACTTAATCCAAAAATTAGAAGCCGATAACGAAAAACTTTCATTTGTTCGTGTAGATGCTGATCATGTAGATAATTTGATTAAGAAAGAAGAAGAGCAAATTTCAAGACTTTCGGAAGACGAAAAAACAAAACTGAAAGAAGTGATTGAAGTTGTGGTTCCAAAAGAAAAATACAGCGTTCAATTAGAATCAATGGATAGCAAAGCAGCTCCGTTTATCATTACACAACCGGAATTCATGCGAAGAATGAAGGAAATGAGTCAAACTGGCGGCGGCGGAATGTTCGGAATGGGCAACTTCCCGGAAATGTACAATTTGGTGGTGAATACCAATTCTGATTTGGCTACTTCTATCTTAAACGTAGAAAATGAAACCGAAAAATCGGCTTTAGTAAAACAAGCATTAGATTTAGCAAAACTATCGCAAGGTTTATTAAAAGGTGAAGAATTAACCGCTTTTGTAAAACGTAGTTTTGAAACTTTGAAATAAAATGAAATAAGAGTAAACAAGAATCCCGCTCAATGAAGCGGGATTTTTATTTTAAACAATAGTATAAATCATAAAGTAGTGCGAAATGCTTCCGCCTAAAACAAACAAATGCCAAATAAAATGTCCGTAAGGAATTCGTTTAGAAGCATAAAATATAGTCCCCAAAGTATATAAAGCACCTCCAATTGCCATAAACACTAAACTTTCTACAGAAAGCAAATGAATCAATTCTTTGGCTTGGGCTACCACCAACCATCCCATTCCTAAATAAAGAAACAAAGATAACTTTTCGACTTTTCCGGTTAAAAACAATTTCATGACCAAACCAATAGTGGCAATACTCCACACAATAAAAAATAACATCCATCCCGAGGTTTGTTCCAAAGTAACCAAACAAATAGGTGTGTATGTTCCGGCAATAAGCAAGAAAATCCCAATATGATCAAAAATTCGTGCTTTTTGTTTTTTCATCTCATGAGAAATGGCATGATACACTGTGGAAGCCGTATATAAGGCAATCACACAAAAACCATAAATCCAAATACTCATCGTACTAAAACTATTGAGTTCTCTATTTTTAAGCAAAAGGAAAACCAAACCTACAATTCCTAAAACAATTCCGGCAGCATGCGAAACCGTATTTAAAAATTCTTCTTTATCATTGATTTTAAACTTCATAATATAATTGTATTTCTTATCTTAAAGATACCAAAATTATACCAATTTACTTTTTGAAATACCCTTTTTCATAAAATACACAAAATGGCAGTTTCTTTCTGCAATAAATGATTGAATTCTAAAATGAATTGTTAGTAAAAGCTTTCAAAACCATTAATTGGTTAAAATTCCACCGTCTTCTTTTTTATCATTATTCAGTATATTGTTTTCCACTTTTGCCAATCTATTTTTTGTCGGAATTTTATAATTCAAAGAAAAACCGACTCTTCTGGAATCGTATTTACTATCGTAAAGCAAATTGGTCCCTATTGCGCCCAATTGTTGCTTATTGGTATTAAAAATATCATTTGCATAAACAGAAACTGACAAATTATTATCCAAAAACTTCTTGGAAAAAGTCAAATCAAATTGATGACTAAAAGGATAGCGAACGGCGTAATACTGATAATTTCCACCGGTTGTTGATGTATTATAGTTTGCTGTGAATTTAATTTTTGACGGTAACTGAATTTGAGACATCAAATTAAATATCCAAAATCCTTTGTAATCAATATCATCTAAAACATGTTTTTGGTGTCCTACATAAATATACATGAAGTTGATTTCGTCCGGATTGAAATTGAATTGTAAAGTTTCTTTCAATCCTTTGGTAAACAACATATAAGGTAATGGTAATCCAAAGTTAAAATTATGGATTGTTAATTTAGGAACGTTAAGCGATGTACTCGCTGCACCTTCATTGGTCTGGATAATTCTACTAATAACCTGATTGTTAGCGTCACTGATAGAATAACCAATGAAAAAATATTCAAAAGCACTTAACTTAATTTCGTAATTATCAAAAATTGTGGGATCTAAATTTGGATTTCCGTAAAACGAAACATTCGGATTTTGATAATTTGTATTGTTAGGATTCAACGCTGAAGTGTTAGGCAAGCTTATTTTTTTGTTATAATTTGCATTGAAGTAAACCTGTTCCATTAAATTATATTGGACTGTTGCGTTTGGAAAAAACTTCACTAAGTCAAAAGGCGTCAAAGCAGCAACATCTGTATTTCCTTCAATTTTATAGGATTCCAATCTTCCCCCTAAAATGAAATCAAATTTATTATAGGTAGTTTGCCATTCCGTATAAGCGGCTAATGTTGTTCTCCAATAATCTAAATTCTCTGTACCAAAACTTTTGGTAGTAAAATCCAATCGATCAGCCAAAGCTCCTATACTCCATTTCGATTCTTCTAAGAAACTTACTTCTTGCGAATAATCTGTTTTCAACTGATAGAATTTTTGATCGGAAAGGTTATTTAACCCTAAACTATTTGTATTTCTAGACAAAAGTCCGAAATCATTTGTGTTTACATTATAATTAAATCGGAAATCCAATTTTTTCGTAATATCTTCAAATCGTTTTTGATACGTTAGCATTACATCGTGACGATCTATAGCAGTATTTCCTTTGTCGGAAGAAGTAAAACCAAACCCTTCTGCATCAATATAAGAAGTATTAGTACTGGTATTAAAATCATAATTCAATAATAATCGATCTTTCTTAAAATCAAATTTCAATCCTGTTTTGATAAAATAAAAACGATTGATTTTATCCGAAAGATTTTTAGAAATTGTAACATCCGGACTGTAAAAATTACTTCTTTGGTACGACTCGGCATAACTTTGTCCGGCCTGCACTTGCCAACCGAAAATACTATTTTTAGCACTCACTAGTAAACTATTATTAAATCGATGTCTGGAATCATCATATTTAGTATAACTATATCCATTAGAATAGGTTGCAGTGAGATAATTTTTAGCATTTTTTGATGTTACAATATTGATAATAGCACCTCCGGAAGTTGCCGGAAATTCAGCACCAGGTTGTGTAATTACTTCTACTTTTTCTATGGAATTTGCAGGTAAACTTTCTAAATAAGAATTCAATTCGTTAGAGTAAATATTTAAAGGTCTACCATCCATATACACTTCTAACTGTTTCCCTTGATACATCATTCCGGCAACATCTGAAACAATAAGTCCGGGTAATTTTTTTAACCCTTCCATTACAGAACCGGAATTTAAATGAGCTTGTTCCGAAAAATCGAAGACAGTTCGATCAGCTTTTTGCTCTACTGCCTTTTTCTTTTGTACTACTACAACTTCATTTAATTCTTTTGTCTTTAAACTATCTTGTTCAGTGGTATTTTGCGCTTTTATACAATTTGGAATACAACTCAAAACAATCAGTAATACAAAAAATCTCATGGTTCTTTTTTTATAAGGTTAAACAAACTACATTCTTTTAGTCCAAAATAACCTCTAAATGTTACACTCTTCTAAAAAACAATTCTTATTTTGATACAAAATGAGAAGAATTCTTTTCAAACAGTTCCTATTCTAAATTTATTATCTTTGCGCCCCTTAAAAAAACAGAACATGTCAAAAAATACTATATTTAAAGGAATACTATTAGTTGGAATAGGCGCCATAAGCTATGGTTTTCTTGCTACTTTTGTAAAACTAGCGTATAAAGAGAACTTTACTACTGCTGAAGTTACGTTGTCCCAATTTATATATGGTCTGTTTGGGATTGTAGTTTTATTATTGTTTTCTAAAAAGAAAAAAGAAAAAGATCCTACTACACGAAAAGATATTAAAGAATTAATGCTTGCCGGAACTTCTCTGGGCTTAACTAGTGTTTTTTATTATTTATGTGTAAAAGAAATCAATGTTTCTATTGCTATTGTATTGCTCATGCAAACCGTATGGATGAGTGTTTTATTGGAAGCTATTTTAGATAAAAAAAAGCCGTCTGCTAAAACCTTATTAGCCGTGATTATTGTCTTAACCGGAACTTTGCTAGCTACCAAAATTTATAATCTACAAGAATTCCCTAGCTTATTAGGAATTATTTGGGGATTATTGGCTGCCGCTTCATTTACAACTACTATGTTTACGGCAAACAGAGTAGCCGTTGGTACGCCAAACCTAAAACGTACTTATTATATGTTATGGGGTGGAGCAATTGTCGTTTTGATATTTACATTTATCACTCAACATACACCTTTCAATTGGGCAATCTTTACTAAATGGGGAATTCTTTTAGCGCTTTTTGGCACTATTATCCCTCCTATTTTAATGAATGCCGGCTTTCCAAAAACCGGACTTGGTTTAGGAAGCATCATTTCTTCTTTAGAGCTTCCGGTTTCTGTTTCCATGGCTTATTTCATTCTAAATGAAAAAGTTGAAATTTGGCAATGGTTTGGAATTTTTCTTATTATAGCTGCAATTGTAGTTATCAATATCAAATCTAAAAAATAAACTTATTACTCTTTTTGTTAATTTTTTAATATTTTAAAATAAAAGGAATTTATTTTTTTAGTATTTTTATTATATTAATTATAAAAACTAAAATTATGAAAAAACTTTTTGCAGAATTTTTCGGAACATTTTGGCTGGTTTTTGGCGGTTGTGGTAGCGCATTATTTGCTGCTGGCATTCCCGAACTTGGGATTGGCTTTGCAGGAGTAGCATTAGCTTTTGGTCTAACCGTTCTAACTATGGCCTACGCAGTCGGACACATTTCCGGTGGTCATTTTAATCCTGCTGTTACTTTTGGTTTATTAGCCGGAGGTAGACATTCCGTTAAAGAATTAGCTCCTTATATCATTTCTCAATGTCTAGGTGCAATTGCAGCGGCCGGTGTTTTATTTTTAATTTTATCAGGAAAAGAAGGTTTTGCAATCGATGCTTCTCAAGCCGGAACATTTGCTTCAAATGGCTACGATTCGTTTTCTCCACAAGGATATTCAATGGTTTCTGCTTTTATTGCGGAATTCGTACTAACCCTATTTTTCTTAATTATAATTATGGGAGCTACGGATAAATTCGCTAATGGTAAATTTGCAGGTGTAGCCATTGGGTTAGCATTAACGTTAATCCATTTAATTAGCATTCCTATAACAAACACATCTGTGAATCCTGCACGTTCACTTTCTCAAGCTTTATTTGTTGGTGGAACTCCTCTAGCTCAAGTTTGGTTATTTTGGTTAGCCCCTATTTTAGGAGGTATTGCAGGTGGATTAATTTACAAAAATTTACTTCAAACAAACGAATAAAATAGTTACATTACGTAAACATCATTTCTTTCGAAATAAAAATACCTGTAATACAGGTATTTTTATTTCGATTTTTTATTATCTTTCTTCTTATTAAAAAATCGCTTCCAAGAATGGAACTATTTGACAGAACAGCAATAACCCTTCCACTAAAAGATGGTGTTTTTGAATACCATCCTAATTTTTTTAATCAGGAGAGTGCCAATCAATTATTTAAAATCTTACTTAAGGAAACACCTTGGCAACAAGATGATATTATTGTTTTCGGAAAAATATATCAACAACCTCGTTTAACAGCTTTATACGGAAACAACGGAAGAACTTATGGTTATTCAAATATTGTTATGAATCCGCATCCTTGGACCGTTCCGTTAACATATATCAAAGAAGAAATTGAAAAACAAACGAAATTACAATTTAATGCTGTTTTATTGAATTTATATCGCAATGAAAATGATAGTAATGGATGGCATGCTGACAACGAAAAAGAATTGGGACCAAATCCGATAATTGCATCTGTAAGTTTAGGCGAAGAAAGATTATTTCAAATAAAGCATAACAGCAACAAATCTGAAAAAATAAATTTAAATATCGAAAACGGTAGTCTTTTACTAATGAAAGAAGGCAGTCAGATGTATTATAAGCATCAACTTCCAAAATCTACTAAATCCAAAAAACCAAGAATAAATTTAACTTTCCGAACAATTTATTAATGATTTATTAAAAAAAGTCCTTTTTACATTAAATTCATTAAATTTAAAAAAAATCAACATTATCCTTTACAATCAATTTATTTTTTTAGTAATATTGACATACATAACCAAATAAAAAAAATTTAGGAATTAATTTTTCATCTAATGAAAAAAAGACAGATTTCAGATCTTGACAATGAAGCGATAGAAAGAATTGTCAGTATGGCACAAGAGGAAAGGAAACCTTTTGAAGCAATTAAGGAAGAATTCGGTGTTGTGGAAAGCGACGTAACAGAATTGATGCGGAAAAAACTTTCAAAAGAAAATTTTGAATTGTGGAAAAAAAAGGCGGCAGGCAGTAAACCAAAACCAAAACCTCAACGATTTAATGACATAGAAGATGACGATTTAGACAGCAAATATTATTTTAAAAATAAGTTTGATTAAAACCAAACAAAAACTCCTCCTATAGAGGAGTTTTTTTATTCTATTTTGTAACATTTTTTATCTTTAAGCTACTTATAGAAACCAAATAAAATTTAATAATGAAAAAAATAATTCTTACACTAGCATTGGTAAGTTTTTTATGGAGTTGTAAAACAGCTCAACCGACTGCTAAAAATGAAGTGGACG
Organism: Flavobacterium sp. U410; assembly: GCF_053570605.1. NCBI lineage: Bacteria > Pseudomonadati > Bacteroidota > Flavobacteriia > Flavobacteriales > Flavobacteriaceae > Flavobacterium > Flavobacterium sp. U410. The sequence goes on along the minus strand of NZ_JBSEFI010000002.1, from coordinate 255,186 downwards.
TTACTATTGACCTTGTCAATGTAAAAGATGATAAAGTGATGGTTACAACTATTGCGCCTACCATTACAACAGATAAAGTAACTTTCCATATTCCTAAAACCGTTCCGGGAACGTATTCTGAAGATGATTATGGGCGATTCATTGAAGGTTTTAAAGCTTACGATGCTAAAGGAAACAGCCTTTCAGCTGCTAAAATTGATGAAAACTCATATACAATTTCTGATGCCAAAAAATTAGCAAAAGTAACGTATTGGGTAAATGATACTTTTGACACCGAAACAGGAGGTCATTTTTCCGGCGAAAGCGAAGACGTTTTTTCTCCCGCAGGAACTAACATCAAAGCCGGAGAAAACTTCATGTTAAACACACACGGCTTTATCGGTTATTTCGATACAAATACTGAAACTCCATACAAATTAACGGTGCAACACCCTGCTAATTTACTAGGTGTTTCCGCAATGAATGATTCTGATGTCAGTGATACTGTTGATGTTTTCTACACTACACGTTATGCCAGTTTAGTAGAAAATCCTATCATGTATTCAAAACCTGATTTCACAGAATTCATGGTAGATGATATGCAAATCATCATCAGTGTGTATTCTCCAACAGGAAAATACACAGCAAAAGACATTACGCCTAACATGGAAACCATGATGAAAGCACAAAAACGTTTTTTAGGCCAAATGAATACAACTAAGAAGTATGCCATCTTATTATACTTATCAGATGTTGGAGCAAATGACGCTAAAGGTTTTGGAGCATTGGAACACCCTACTTCTACTACTGTAGTAATGCCGGAAATGATGGGATTAGAAATGCTACAAGAACAGTTAAAAGATGTTGTTTCTCACGAATTTTTCCACATCGTAACACCTTTAACCGTTCACTCAAACGAAATCCAATATTTTGATTTCAACAATCCTCAAATGTCTGAACACTTATGGATGTACGAAGGTGTGACTGAATATTTTGCTAACTTATTCCAAGTCAATCAAAACTTAATTTCAGAAGATGAATTCTTCGAAAGAATGTCTGAAAAAATCATTCAGTCAAAACGAATGAATGACAAAATGAGTTTTACTAAAATGAGTAAAAACGTTTTCGATCAACCTTACAAAGATCAATACATTAATGTGTACCAAAAAGGTGCTTTAATTGCTATGTGCGTTGATATTATCATCCGCGAAAAAAGCAATGGCGAAAGAGGAATCTTAGATTTAATGAACAAATTATCTAAAGAATACGGAACAACAAAAGCATTCAAAGACGACGAATTGTTTAACAAAATCACTTCATTAACCTATCCTGAAGTAGGTGCTTTCTTGAACAAATATGTTGCCGGAGAAACTCCAATTTCTTACGAAGAATACTTCGCAAAAATGGGCGTTACCGAGGCTAAATTAGAAGTTCCCGGGAATCCATTCTTAAAAGGACAGATGCCTTACATCACGATTGATCCTTCAACAAAAGAAATCAAAATTTTACCAAGTGTTGAACTAAATATATTCATGACTTCTCTAGGAATCAAAAATGACGACATTATCAAGAATATCAATGGAAAAGATTATAATTTAGATAATGTTTATGATTTAGTATTAGGGAGCATGTCTTGGAAAGATGGTGATGATATTACTGTAACAATTAAGAGAGATGGTAAAGAGCAAATCTTAAAAGGTAAAGTAGTAATGCCAAAAGAAACTAAAGAAGGGTACCAGATTACTGATGAGAGCAAAGCCGCTTTACGCGAAGCTTGGTTAAAAGGATAAATTCAAAACACCTACAATCATATAAATCCTCAAAGTACTGAGTACTTTGAGGATTTTTTCTTTTATTTGTGTCAAAATAAATAAAATGCATAATCCACCGTTTTTTACTGACGATACTATTGTTTTTGGAATCCTGATGTTCTTAATCGGATTAGTTTTTTATACTTCTTCCAAAGAAACAGGCGGATGGAAAAAGTTCTATAGTATTGTTCCAGCATTATTATTGTGTTACCTTTTGCCCGCTGTTTTCAGTTCTTTTCATATCATTTCACCTGAATGGACAGAACTCGATGCTCAAGGCAAAGCAGTAACCAATAGTTCCAAAATATATTATGTAGCCAGTCGCTATTTACTGCCTGCTGCCTTAGTTTTGATGACCATTAGCATTGATTTAAAAGCTTTACTAAACTTAGGTCCAAAAGCACTTGTCATCTTTTTAGCCGGAACTTTAGGTATCATTTTAGGTGGACCAATAGCCATTTTAATCGTTTCTATCTTTTCACCGGAAACCGTTGGTGGTCAAGGTTTCGATGCCGTCTGGAGAGGATTATCAACCCTAGCCGGAAGTTGGATTGGTGGTGGTGCTAACCAAGCCGCTATGTTAGAAATTTTTAAATACAACCAGCAAAAATATGGTGCCATGGTATTAGTTGACATTGTAGTAGCTAATATTGGGATGGCAGCGTTATTGTATGGAATCGGTAAAAAAGATAGCATCAACAAATGGCTAAAAGCTGATAATTCTTCCATACAAGAATTACAAGATAAAGTTTCCAGCTATCAGGAAAGTGTGAAACGAAACCCAACGTTAACCGATTATATGATTATTGCTGCTATTGCATTTACTGCTGTTGGTTTATCACATTGGGGAGCAAAAGTTTTCGCTGATTTTTTTAGTACCAATTTTGAAATTGTTCGCGATCCTAAAAGCTTTGCTTCAACCTTTGGCGAAACCTTCTTTTGGATGATTACCATTGCTACCTTTCTGGGAATTGCTTTATCATTCACCCCTTTGAAACAATACGAAGGAGCCGGAGCCAGCAAAATAGGAAGTGTATTTATTTACATTTTAGTAGCTTCTATCGGAATGAAGATGGATTTATTTGCCGTTTTAGAAAATCCGGGATTAATTATGGTTGGTCTTATATGGATGTTAATTCATTTTATTATCATATTTTTGGTTGCCAAAATCATTAAAGCACCTTATTTCTTTATAGCCGTAGGAAGTCAAGCCAATGTTGGTGGAGCCGCTTCAGCGCCCGTTGTGGCATCTGCTTTTCATCCTTCACTAGCGAGTGTTGGTGTTTTATTAGCTATTTTCGGTTATATTGCCGGAACGTATGGCGCAATTATTTGCACCTATTTAATGGAAATTGTATCACCTCAATAATTTGTTATACTCATTTATGAAAAAAGTTATTCTTTTCGGATTAGGTTTATTGGCTTTTGCAGCTTGTAATAAGGAAACACCTCAAGGAAATGTTCATCTTTCAGGTGATATCAAAGGCTTAAGCCAAGGAAAATTATACATCAAAAAACTTCAAGATACTACATTGGTTACAATAGACAGTATCATTTTTAAAGGAAATTCAAACTTTGATACGGCTTTCGATTTAGATTCTCCGGAAGTAATTTATTTATTTTTAGACAGAGGTAAAACCAATTCTATTGACAACAGCTTACCTATTTTTGCAGAACCCGGCGATATCACCATTAATACTTCTTTAAAAGAATTCTATAGAAGTGCTCAAGTTAAAGGTTCAAAAAATCACGATTTGTGGAAAAAATTTGATTCTCTTAATTCTAAATTTACAGATATGAATTTAGAGTTGGTTACCAAAAGATTACAAAACGAGATTAACTTCAATCAAAAAACACAAGATAGTATTGACGAAGCCTATCAAAAATTATTGATTAGAAAATATCGTTATGTAGCCAATTTTGCGGCAACTCATGGCGATTATGAAATTGCTCCTTATTTGATGTTAACTGAAATTTCAGATATTGCCATACCTTATTTAGATACTGTGGCTAAAAAATTGACCCCTAAAGTAGCCGAATCAAAATATGGTAAAATTTTTAAAGAACATATTGAAGATCGAAAAAAATCAGAACAATAATTAAAAGAGGCTTTTGCCTCTTTTTTATTTCTTCGTAAATTTGGAAAACTACTCTTTTACAGCATCGCTCTTAATGAGCAAAAGTTTCTTTTAAAAATCAATTGATAATTTAAAAACTATGGAATTTAGAAAACTTGGAGAAACAGATTTAGCTGTTTCAGCAATTACTTTTGGCGCTTGGGCTGCCGGAGGATGGATGTGGGGGAAAACCGAACATAAAGACGCTGTAGAAGCGATTCAGGCAGCGTATGACTTAGGCGTAACTTCTATTGACACCGCTCCTATTTATGGTCAAGGAACCAGCGAAGAAATTGTAGGCGAAGCCATAAAAGGAATCGCGCGTGATAAAGTACAAATCTTAACCAAATTTGGTATGCGTTGGGATTCAGCCAAAGGCGATTTTTCTTTTAAAAGCCAAAAAAATAATGGCGAACCAATTGATATTTACAAATATGCAGGAAAAGAAAGTGTTATTAAAGAATGTGAAGACAGTTTAAAAAGATTAGGAACCGACTATATTGATTTATACCAAATCCATTGGCCGGAAAGTACTACACCAATCGTAGAAACCTTTGAAGCTGTGGAACGTTTAATTGAACAAGGAAAAGTTCGTTATGCCGGTGTTTGTAATTACAGTGCTGCACAAATGGCGGAAGCTGAAAAGGCTGTTAAATTGGCGTCCAATCAAATTCCGTTTAGCATGGTAAATCGTGAGGTAGAAAATGAAACGGTTCCCTATTGTATCGAAAATAAAAAATCGGTTTTAGCTTATAGTCCGTTAGAAAGAGGTTTACTTACCGGAAAAATGAAACCGGGTTACCAATTCCAAGAAGGCGATCACAGAGCGCAAAATAAATTCTTCACTGATGATAGCATTACTAAAACGAATGCTTTTTTAGCCAAAATTAAACCTTTAGCCGATGACAAAGGAGCAAGTTTAGCGCAATTGGTTTTACGTTGGACAATAGAACGTCCGGGAATTACAATTGCATTAGCCGGAGCCAGAAATGCAGAGCAGTCTATTCAGAATGCTAAAGCAATACATATTAAACTTTCGGCAGAAGAAATTGCTTTTATCAACAGAGAATTAGTAGAAGCCGGTTTATAAAATAAAAAAGCACAAACTACTTTTACTAGTTTGTGCTTTCTAAAATTATATCCATAAAAAAAGGAAAGCAAATGCTTTCCTTTTTTTGAGCCGATGAGAGACTTCGCTCGGGATAAACTTCTCGTTCGCTATATTCCAAAAAAAAAGAGAAGACTTTTTCAAGTTTTCTCTTTTTAAGAGCCGATGGAGGGACTCGAACCCACGACCTGCTGATTACAAATCAGCTGCTCTAGCCAGCTGAGCTACACCGGCATTTAAAACCACGTTTTTCTAAGTGTCCCGTTAGCTTTATTGCGGTGCAAATATAAAACGGATTTTGACATTTGCAAAGAAAAAACGCGATTTTTTTATACTTTTTTTTAGTTCAAATCGTTAATTTTTGCAACTATTTGATTTGCAGCATCCTCATATTCTTTACGAATTTGTTTGTAATGCGCTTTTTTATTTTCAACTTTCTTATTGTTGATTTTAGTAAGGAATTCATCGTATTGGTCATAGATACCATCTACAATAGCATCAGTAGCTTCTGTAGGTTTTCCACCATTTGTCATTTCCCACACATAAACGATGTTTACTAAATCTCCTAAAACGTAGTTGATTTCTTTTTTCAAGTTTTTAACGCTTGCCATTATTTCTTGGTTTAAAAATTTATGCAAAATTAAGTAAATATCTTTTACAAAGCTGATTTACAGAAAAATTTCTAATAAAGTTGCTTTCCCTTCTATCGTAATTGAAGAAATTTCAGCCGGAATTAAAACTGTATCTCCTTTTTTGTATGCATAACTTTCACCTTCTACTAGAAAAGTTACTTCGCCATCAGCACACATAAAAACTGTAAAAGATCCTTCATGAGATTTCCAATTTACTATTCCGCTAACTGATAAAACATCGGTATTAAAATAAGGACAATGTACTAATTCCACCGATTGGTTTTCTTTTACTTCATAATCAATTTTAGAAGGCGTTACTTGGTAATTGATGGCTTCCAAAGCTAATTCAGTATGTAATTCTCTTGATTTTCCTTCGGCATCTACTCTATCCCAATCGTACAAACGATAGGTAATATCACTGGTTTGTTGAATTTCTGCGATCAAAACTCCGGCTCCGATAGCATGAATGGTTCCTGTCTCCAAAAAGAAAACATCGCCAACTTTTACCGGGATTTCTTCTAGTAACTCTAACAAAGAATTATTCTCCAAATGTTGAACATATTCTTCTTGATTGCTTTCTTTGGTAAAGCCGACTACTAAACGCGATTGTTCTTCCGCCTGCATCACATACCACATTTCAGTTTTTCCGAACGAATTGTGACGTTTTTTAGCCAATTCATCATTGGGATGCAACTGAATAGATAAATCTTCTTTGGCATCAATGAACTTAAACAATAAAGGAAATTGCTGACCGAAATTAGCCAAAACGCTTTCGCCTAATATTTCGTTGGGAAACTCAGCAATAATCTCGTTTACATTTTTTCCCTTCAATGCTCCGTTAGCTACTACACTTATATCGCCCGGAACGGTTGAAATCTCCCAGCTTTCTCCTGTAATTTCAGAACTAATGGGTTTGTTCAGATAATCTTTTAATTTGGTTCCGCCCCAAATTCTTTCTTTTAAAATAGTTTCAAATTGAATAGGATAAAACTTCATTATTCTCCTTTATAAGTTACAAAATTTCTTGGGGTTTCGTAGAGTGTTACTTCCAAACCTTTATCGGGACTGATTAACATTCTCAGCTTATTCCAAATAACTACGGCAATATTTTCTGCTGTAGGATTAAGATTTTTGAATTCCTCTACATCTAAATTTAAGTTTTTATGGTCGAAAGCTTCTTCAATATATTCTTTAATCAAATCCGCTAAAATTTTAATATCTATTACAAATCCTGTTTCAGGATCAATAGCTCCGGTAACACTTACAATCAATTCGTAATTATGCCCGTGAAAATTAGGGTTATTGCATTTCCCAAAAATCAATTCGTTTTTTTCCATAGACCAATCGCTACGAAACAAACGATGGGCAGCATTAAAATGGGCTTTTCGGGAAACAGTAGCTCTCATCGTTTTTAATTTTTAAACTTTATGACTTTCTAAATGATGATAAAATTCATCAAAAATGATTTTAAACCAAACGGTATAATTTTCAGGATGTTGTTGCAAATCGTTTTTAATGGCATCTATTGCCATCCATTTCCAACTTTCAACTTCTTCCGGATTAATTTCGGGTTCCCCGTTAAATCTTCCCAACATCACATGATCCAATTCATGTTCCGTTAAACCGTTATCAAAAGGCGCTTTATAAATAAAATGAAAAAGTTCTTTTAACTCTACTTCAAATCCCATTTCTTCTTTAAGTCTTCTTTTTCCGGCTAAAATATTTGATTCGCCCGGGCGTTGATGACTGCAACACGTATTGGTCCACAACAATGGGGAATGGTATTTTGATTTAGCTCTTTGCTGAAGCATTACTTCATTTTTATCGTTTAAAATAAAAACCGAAAAAGCTCTATGCAACAAAGCACTTCTGTGTGCTTCTATTTTTTCCATAAGACCAATGGGTTCATCATTATGGTCTACCAATATTACTTTTTCTTCTTTCATGCTTTTGAAAAATTAATCCATAGTTTTCAAGAATTACAAATTTAAGAATATAAACCGATAAAAAAACTTTTCAATGGTTCCCAACTTCCTTTTTTCATAATCTTTTCATAAAATTGACGGGAAAGGAAAATGTGGTTTGTTCGGTTACTAATCTTTGATTAATTTGGGGGAAAAATTAACTATATGCCAATATTCGCTTTATCTCAAAACACAATTCATTTACCCGGACTTATCACTGACCTTGGTTTGATCTTAATTACAGCCAGTATCGCGGTAATTATTTTTAAAAAATTGAAACAACCATTAGTTCTTGGTTATTTGGTTGCCGGATTTTTAGCAGGTAATAATTTTGATTTTTTTCCTACTGTTGAAAAAACACATGATGTTTCCATCTGGGCAGAAATCGGCGTTATTTTTTTACTATTCAGTTTAGGTTTAGAATTCAGTTTTAAAAAACTCACAAAAGTGGGCGGAACTGCTTCTATTACTGCGCTGACACAAATTATCTGCATGTTAGTTTTGGGGTATACTGTAGGGCAATTGATGGGTTGGACGAATATGGACAGCATCTTTTTAGGCGTTATTTTATCCATTTCGTCCACTACAATTATTTTAAAAGCTTTTGAAGAGTTAGGCGTGAAAAGTCAAAAATTTGCGGGAAATGTAATTGGTTCACTTATTGTTCAAGATATTTTAGCCATTTTGATGATGGTTTTACTTTCTACCATTGCGGTAAGTAGCCAATTTTCGGGCAGCGAATTAGTTTTTGCTATTTTCAAATTGTTCTTCTTTTTAATACTATGGTTCATTTTAGGTATCTTTTTTATTCCCAGTTTTCTCAATAAAGCTAAAAGCTTACTTACTGATGAAATGCTACTGATTATTTCTATCGCTTTATGTTTATTGATGGTTATTTTTGCAGCAAACGCAGGGTTTTCTCCGGGATTAGGAGCTTTTATCATGGGGTCTATTATTGCAGAAACTACCGAATCCGAACACATTGAAAAATTAATCAAACCCGTAAAAGATCTGTTTGGTGCTATTTTCTTTGTATCGGTAGGAATGTTAATCAATCCACAAACTTTGGTCACGTATTATGTTCCGGTTATCATTCTAACATTGGTTACCATCTTTGGTCAGTCGATAAGTTCTACCATTGGTTCATTGTTATCTGGCCAACCGTTAAAACAATCCATTCAAGCCGGAATGAGTTTGTCACAAATTGGTGAATTTTCGTTTATCATTGCTACTTTGGGATTATCTCTTAAAGTAACACAAGACTTTTTATATCCGGTTGTGGTGGCGGTTTCAGCGGTAACAACCTTTACAACGCCTTACATGATTAAATTCTCCACGCCATTTGCAGGTTTTGTCGAAGATAAACTTCCTAAAAAATGGGTTAAACAAATTGAACGCTATAGTGCCAACACCCAAGCCATAAAACCAACTAGTCTTTGGAGATCTTACATTATTGACTACGCACGACAAGTAGCCATTAACACGGTTCTAGTGGTTGCCATTATTTTATTATCGCGAATTTATTTATTGCCTTTTGCCGAAGAACTTAAACTTCCTTTTAGTTCGGTGATTACTGCCATAGCCACTTTATTGGTTTTGCTTCCTTTTTTATGGGCTATTTCCCTAAAACGTGTAAATAAAGAAGCTGTTCAAACTTTGATTCAAGAACGAAAATACAGAGGTGCAATCATCATTATGTTTATTGCCCGAATTTTACTTTCCGTATTCTTGATTGGTTTTATGCTGAACAAAATCATTTCGCCATTTTTAGGGATTATCATGTTCTTTTTGGCTATCTTTATATACATTACTTACACGAAACAAATCAATCAGTTGTATTATCGATTGGAGAATCATTTCTTAAAGAATTTTAAGGAAGAAGAAAAAGAACAAAAACCAAAAATGGAACGTCAGAACTTAACGCCTTGGGACGGACATATTGCTTCTTTTGTAGTTCCAAGTGATTCTACTTTTACCGGACATACTATTGAAGATCTGAAAATCAGAGAAAAATTCGGAATCAATATTGCTTTTATCAAAAGAGATACAAGGACATTCTATATTCCGGAAAAAACAGAAAGAATTTACCCTAAAGACGAATTGCATGTCATTGGAACCGATTCACAAGTAAATGAATTCAAAAAATATTTGGAAACACATCTGATTTCTACGGATAATTCAAATATGGAAATTGTACTATGGAAATTAGATTTGAAAAATACTGCTTTTTGTGGTAAAACCATTAAAGATTCTTTAATTAGAGAAAAAACAAATGGAATTATTGTTGGTGTAGAACACAAAGGACATCGTATGCTCAACCCTAAATCGAGTTATATTTTACATGAAGATGATGTCGTTTGGATTGTAGGTGATAAAAACAAAATTAAATCCTTTATTGAAGAATGAAAATCATAAATGCACAACAAATGAAAGTCGTTGATGCTTTCACTATTCAGAACAAACCTATTTCGTCCATTGATTTAATGGAAAAAGCGGCGGAAGAATGCAGCAAATGGATAATGGCTCATTTTGATAATCGTTATGATTTTCATGTTTTTTGCGGAACAGGAAATAACGGCGGTGATGGTTTGGCTATTGCTCGAATCCTAAAACAAAAACTATATCCGGTTACCGTTTACATCAAAAAAAGTGATAGCTATTCAGAAGATTTTGAATCAAACTTAGAACTTTGGCAAGACAATAAAGGACGAACTGTTACACTCGAAAAAAACACTGACTTTAATTTTCAGTTCAATGAAAATTCCATTATTATTGACGCACTTTTAGGCTACGGATTAAACCGACCATTAGCAGGTTTTGAAGCTGCATTAGTTAAGTCTATAAACTCTTTACATCATAAAACGATCAGCATTGATCTACCCAGCGGTCTTTTTGCCAATGATAACAGTAACAATACATACGATACTATTATTAATGCTGATTATACGTTGACTTTTGAGTTACAAAAATTAGCTTTACTCTTACCTGATAACCAAACCAAAAGTGGAGAAGTAGTTATTTTACCCATTGGTTTACTAAAAGAAAGTATTAACCAACAAGAAACAAATTATCATTTTACGACTTTCAGTGATTGCAAAGCCATTTACAAACCTAAACCTAAATTTGTACACAAAGGAACCAATGGTCATGCTTTAATCATTGCCGGAAGTTTAGGAAAAATGGGGGCCGCCATTTTGTCAAGCAAAGCCTGTTTAAAAAGCGGAAGCGGATTGGTTACAGCTTTTATTCCAAAAATCGGAAACAATGTCTTACAAATAGCAAACCCCGAAATTATGACGTTGTTTAGTGCTGACGAAAACACTATTGCCGGAACTATTGAAACCCATTTTGAAGCAGTAGGAATTGGTCCAGGAATAGGCAAAGCGCCCGAAACTTTAGAAACACTCAAGCATTTACTTTACTATTGCGATAAACCTTTGGTTTTAGATGCCGATGCTTTGAACTTATTAGCCGAAAATCAGGAATTGCAAAAATCAATTCCAATAAATAGCATTCTAACACCTCATCCTAAAGAATTATCGCGCTGGATTGGTTCTTGGAAAAACGACACCGAAAAAATAGAAAAAGTTTTAAAATTGGTGGACCAATTCAAAATTTACGTTGTTTTAAAAGGCGCCTATACGTGTATTTTTTGTCCCGATGGAACATTGTATTTCAACAGTAGCGGAAATCCGGGAATGGCAACTGCTGGAAGTGGCGACGTGCTTACGGGAATTTTAACCGGACTCTTAGCACAAGGATACACGGCTAAAGAGAGTTGTCTTTTAGGCGTTTATCTACATGGTTTAGCAGGCGATTTAGCAGCTAAAGAAAAAAGTCAGGAAAGTTTAATTGCTTCTGATATTATTGACTTTTTAGGAAAAGCCTACTTGCAGTTGAATCTTATTTCTTAAGACTTTCGGCAATTTTTAGCGCACATTTTTCACCATCAATAGCCGCTGAAATAATTCCTCCGGCATAACCCGCACCTTCACCACACGGATATAATCCTTTAATGTGTGTGTGTTCCAAAGTTATTGGATCTCTAGGAATACGCACTGGAGATGACGTTCTGCTCTCTGGTGCATGCAAAATAGCTTCATTGGTAAAATAACCTCTCATGCTTTTTCCAAATTCCTGAAATCCTTGACGCATGGTTTGCGTTAAGAAACTCGGAAATACTTCTCCCAATTCCACTGAAGTCGTACCCGGAACATAAGAAGTCTTCGGAATTTCAGCAGAAATTTTATTTTGTGAAAAATCAACCATTCGCTGAGCCGGAACTTTTTGAGTTTGCCCCGCCAAGCGCCAAGCGCGTTGTTCTATATCTTTTTGGAATTCCATTCCTGCTAAGGGACCAAATTTAGCAAACGGTTTAAAATCTTCCAACCGCAATTCCACCACAATTCCGGAATTAGCCGTAGCCTGATCGCGTTTAGAAGGCGACCATCCATTAGTAACCACTTCGCCATCTGCTGTGGCACAAGGCGCAATAACACCACCCGGACACATACAGAAGGAATACATTCCTCGGCCGTTTACTTGCTTCACAATCGAATAAGGAGCCGGAGGCAAATATTGTCCTCTAAAATCGCAAGAATACTGAATGCTATCAATCAATGTTTGCGGATGCTCGGCACGAACTCCTAACGCAAAAGGTTTAGCTTCAATTTCAACCCCTTTTTGATACAACAACTCAAAAATATCACGAGCCGAATGCCCGGTAGCCAAAATAATATTAGACGCTTCAATGGTATCACCTTGTTGTGTAACCACACCTTGTACTTGATTATTTTTAATCAAGATGTCATTCACTCTAGTTTCAAACAAAACCTTTCCACCGTGAGCAATGATTTTTTCGCGGATATCTTGAATAATCTGAGGTAATTTATTGGTTCCGATATGAGGATGTGCTTCCACTAAAATTTCAGCCGAAGCACCATAAGCTACCAATAACTGAAGAATTCGATCTACATCGCCTCTTTTTTTGGAACGCGTATATAACTTCCCATCAGAATAAGTACCTGCACCTCCTTCGCCAAAACAATAATTGGAATCAGGATTTACAATTTGATCTCTGTTAATTGCTTTTAAGTCACGACGACGGCCTCGAACATCTTTACCGCGTTCTAAAACGATAGGTTTTAATCCTTTTTCGATTAATTGTAAAGCAGCGAACAATCCGGCAGGACCTGCGCCAACCACAATTACTTCTTGTGCATTTTCTACATTGGGATAATCTGGCAATTCAATAGTAGTGTCATAATAATCTTCGCCTATCAAATACACCAAAGCCTTAATATTGATTTTGATGCTTTTTTGACGTGCATCAATGGAACGCTTTAACACGTTTACCTTTTGAATTTCTTTAGGAGAAACATGAAATAGCTTAGCTACATGTTGCTTTAACAACTCTTCTTGAGCTGCTACTTCGGGTGTGACTTGAAATTGGAATTCTCGTGGCATGACAACAGTAGTATTTAACGTGTTGATACAAAAAAAGCCCAACTTTCGCTAGGCTTTCTATTTTTTTTGCTCCCCCTCTTGGGCTCGAACCAAGGACCCTCTGATTAACAGTCAGATGCTCTAACCAACTGAGCTAAGGAGGAATAACCGTATAGGTTAAATCCGTTTACAAAAAAGTTGCTCCCCCTCTTGGGCTCGAACCAAGGACCCTCTGATTAACAGTCAGATGCTCTAACCAACTGAGCTAAGGAGGAAGGTGTATTACCTTTTTTGCGAGTGCAAATATAAGTGGTTTTTTTGTTCTCGCAAATTATTTTTATAAAAAAATTAGAAAATTTTATCGACTACTAATTGAAAAATATCCTTCCCAAAAGTTAAAACCATTAAAGTCAACAAGATAATCATTCCAGCGGTTTGAACATAACCTGCAGCTTTATCACTTAAAGTTTTTCCGGTAATCATTTCAACAATAGTAAACAAAGCATGACCACCGTCTAAACCAGGAATTGGCAACAAGTTCATAAAAGCCAAACCGATTGAAAACAAAGCAGTGAAATTCCAAATAAATTCCCAATCCCAACTATCAGGTAATTGACGAGCAATTCCTACCGGACTCTTCACTTGTTTATAGGCTCCTGTTGACGGTCTTAAGATCAATTTAAAGCTTTTTACGTTGTAAACCAACAATGCCCATGATTCTTGTATAGCTACCGGAATTGCTTCCGTGATACTCATTTTTTGATCTACTATGTAATTATCCTTCAAATAAGTTCTAAACATAAAACCCAATTTCCCTAAAGAGTCTGTTTTAGCTTTCAATACTTCTTCTTTATTTCCTCTAAAAACAGTCAAATTCACTGAATCGTTTTTATGTTTATCTAAGATCGTCGGCAATTCATCTTTGAAAACAATCTTTTGATCGTTTAGAGCTACAATAGAATCTCCTTTTTGCAAACCAGCTTTATAAGCAGCTGTTCCTGCCCAAACAGAATCCACTACGGCTCCATACGAACGAGGTTCTATAAAGCTTTTGCCTTCTTTAGCTAAGATGTCGCCAATTTGCTCATCCGTTAAATTCAACGTTACTTCTTTTCCATTACGATCCACTTTAACTTCGCTACTAAACAAAACGTCCATTACCATACGGTTGAAATTTTCTTGAAATTTTCCATCAACCGAAATAATTTTATCTCCATTTTGGAAACCTGCTTTTTGACCTACCTCGCCAAAAGCCAATCCATTTTTCTGGATAATCTCTGTAGAAACATATTTTTTACCAACTGTGGTATACATTACCGTGTAGATAAACCAAGCCAAAAGGATATTTACAATAATCCCTCCTAACATAATAATCAATCGTTGCCAAGCTGGTTTTGAACGAAATTCCCAAGGTTGTGCCTCTTGTTTCATTTGTTCAGTATCCATACTTTCATCAATCATGCCTGAAAGTTTTACATACCCGCCAATAGGCAACCACCCGATTCCCCATTCGGTTTCTCCGATTTTCTTTTTAAACAAAGAAAAACCGGCATCCATGAACAAGTAGAATTTTTCAACTCTTACTTTAAACCATTTTGCAGTGATGTAATGACCAAACTCGTGAAGAATAACTAAAACCGATAAGATAAAGACGATTTGTGCTAATTGAATCATTTATATTTTTATTTTTACTTAGAACGACAAAAGTAAGGTTTTCACCTTACTTTTTATCATTATTTTAAACAGAGTCTATTTTTTTATCAATTTTTTATGAATTTCACCTTCATTGGTAAACAACTTTACCTGGTAAACTCCTTGAGATAAAGACGTCATATCTATTGTTGCCGTATTACCTTCCAGCACTTTTTGCCCTAATTCATTAAAAAGAATTATCGATTGTAATTGAACATCATTAGGAATTTTCACTGTCAATATATTTTCAACCGGATTAGGATATAGACTAATCACCTCATCAATACTGAAAGTTTCTGCATTCAAAGTAGCTGTATTATTTCTGGAAATAATGTGATAATTAGGATCAAATTGAACTCCGGTAACTGTAAAAGGAACTGAAACAATAAATTCTTGTCCATTAAACGTATTATCCACCACTACGTCTTGCTCTTCTCCTCCTGCACCTGTCAAACGAACTTCCAATGGCATTTCAAAATAACTTACCGAAGGATCAGACTGTGTTTGATTTACGGCAATTTTGACTTGACCCGCACCCCAATTTTGAGCCGTAACTGAATAGGATGGATAGCCTTGATTGTAAATCCAATCGTTAAAGAATTCTGTCAAACTACTTCCATATGCAGCTTCCAAATGCGACTGTAATTGAGGGGTAATCGCATAAGCATAAGCCAAATTTGTATCTGCTAAATAATTCTGTATCGCTTGAAAAAACAAAGCATCACCCATTTTCCAACGTAACATGTGAACTACCATAGAACCCTTGTTATAGGTTAGTCGACCACTAAAAATACGATTAACATCTGTAGCTTCTGCATCTGTCAGATAAACAGCTCCATTAGGCTGAGAAGTGATGCTTGCTATTTTTGAGGCTTTCCAAGAAACAAAAGTTGAAGCACCAGATAAATTCTCATAAATCAATCCTGATAAATATTCCGCAAAGCCTTCATTTAACCAAATATCTTTCCACGACCCACAAGTGATTTTATCTCCAAACCATTGATGTCCTAATTCATGAGCTATCAAATCTCTACTAAAATTAACCATAAAAGAAACCGTAGTATGCTCCATTCCTCCTCCCCAACTAAATTGAGCATGACCATATTTTTCATTCAAGAAAGGATAAGGTTCAAATAATGTTTCATATACATTCATAATAGATACGGTTTCCGCCAACTGTGACTGAGCGCTAGTATAATTCTCCGGATATACATAATTTACTATAGGAAATGTGGTCCCAATTCCTGCAGTTTGCGTATAAATTTGATAATTAGTTACTGCAATAGCAATTAAATACGCCGGAATAGCATATCCGTGATGAAAATGAGTTGTTTTGGTACCATTTCCATTATCAATAGCTGACTGTTCTAATCCATTTGAAACTCCTACATAAGCTGAAGGAGCAGTAATATAAACATCAATAGAATTTACTTTATCATTCAAATCTTGCTTACATGGCCACCAGTCGCGTGCTCCAAACGGTTCAGACAATGTCCATAATACCGGCGTTCCACTATGAGTAGTTGTTACAAAAGAACCAAAACCATTTGCCGGCGGAGAACCTGCATAAGTTACAACAACTGTACCGCTATTACCGGAAGTAAGAGTAGTTTGAAAAGTAATCACCAATTCTTTTGAGGTCTGCTGAACAAATGACAAACTATTCCCATTCATGGTTACACTAGAAACTGTTAAAGCTTCATCCAGATCAAAAGTAATAGTATTCATATCTTCCAAAGCAGTAAAAGTTGTTGTTACAGTTCCGGAAATATAATATACCGCAGGATCTACTGTAAATCGCAACTCATGATATGTAATATCGTAATTTTGCGTATTTGGATTGACTTGAAAATCATGAACAGCAGCAGCAGATTTCATTTCAGCTTCAACCATTCGTTCAAAATCATCTTGTTCTGTTTGAGCAAAAGAAAAAAAGCCCAACACAAAAAACACAAAAAAGTAAAGTTTTTTCATTTTTTGGCAAATTTTAAGCTAATGTAACCAAAAGCAATCATTTATTAAAATTTTAAATAATTCCCTTATTTAAAAATAAACTATTTGATTATCAAATTCACACTAAATTTCTTTAAATTTGCCACTTAAATTTTTTAATCATGTTACAGATAGCTTACATTAGAGAAAACAAGGAAGAAGTTATCAAAGGATTAGCCAAGAGAAATATGGACGCTAACGATTTGGTAAATTTAGTGGTAGATTTAGACGAAAAAAGAAGAACTACTCAAGTTGAATTAGACAACACACTTGCTGAATCCAATAAGTTATCCAAAGAAATCGGCGAATTGATGCGCAGCGGTGATAAAACCCAAGCTGAATCACTTAAAGAAAAAACAGCTCAATTAAAAGAAAAAAGCAAAGAACTTACCGATGTTTTAAACGAAGTAACTGCTTCTTTACAAGAAGAATTATATAAATTACCTAATATCCCTAATACTATTGTTCCGGAAGGCAAAACTGCGGACGATAATTTAAATGTATACCAAGAAGGTGACATCCCAACATTATTTGAAGGTGCTTTACCACACTGGGAATTAGCTAAAAAATACGATATCATCGATTTTGATTTAGGGGCTAAAATTACAGGTGCAGGTTTCCCGGTTTATAAAGGAAAAGGAGCTCGTTTACAACGTGCCTTAATCAATTACTTTTTAGACAAAAATACCGCTGCAGGTTATCAGGAAACACAAGTTCCGCATTTGGTAAATGAAGCTTCAGGATACGGAACAGGACAATTGCCGGATAAAGAAGGACAAATGTACTTTGTAGGCGAAGACAACCTATATCTAATCCCAACAGCAGAAGTTCCGGTAACCAATTTATACCGTGATGTTTTATTAAATGAAAACGACTTACCTATTCTTTGCACAGGTTACACACCTTGTTTCCGTAGAGAAGCAGGTTCTTACGGAGCTCATGTTAGAGGTTTAAATCGTTTGCACCAATTTGACAAAGTAGAAATCGTTCGCATTGAACATCCTGACAGATCTTACGAATCACTAGACGGAATGGTGGAACACGTTAAAGGAATTTTACAAGAATTAAAATTACCGTTTCGCATTTTAAGACTTTGCGGTGGCGATATGGGATTCACTTCAGCATTAACTTATGACTTTGAAGTATTTTCAACAGCGCAAGATCGTTGGTTAGAAATTTCATCAGTTTCTAATTTCGAAACTTTCCAAGCAAACCGATTGAAATTACGTTTCAAAGATAAAGAAGGTAAAAACCAATTGGCACACACTTTAAATGGAAGTTCATTAGCTTTACCTCGTGTATTAGCCGGAATTTTGGAAAATTATCAAACTCCGGAAGGAATTGTAATTCCAGAAGCCTTACGCCCATACACAGGATTTGACATCATTGACTAAGCGTTAATCTTATACAAAACAATGCACTATTTTAACACAAATATGTTAACTTAGTGCATTCTTTATTTTTTAAATATGCAAAAAGCCTTTCTTACTTTTTTTATTTTATTTCAATGGATATTGTTTGCCCAAAGCGATCAATTGGCATTAGATTATTTCGAAAAAGGCGAATTTGACAAGGCACTTACTTTACTTGAACCGCTTTTAGAAAAGCAACCTTCAAACAGCTTTTATTTTGATAAAGTTATTTTTTGTTATCAACAATTACAACAATACAGCAAAGCAGAAGATTTAATTGTCAAAAGAAGTAAAAAATCCTTTCAACCGTATTTACTGATTGAAGAAGGTTATAATTGGCAATTGCAAAAGCAAGAAAACAAAGCACACAAGAAATATGAAGAAGCTTTAAAGACTATTGAAAATAATCCTAATTATGCTTACCAAATAGGAAGTGTTTTTGAAAAAAAAACGTTACCTAAATGGGCTCTAAAAGCCTATCAAAAAGGTCAGGAATTAAATCCAAATATCAACTTTGACTATCAAATTGCATTATTATATGGTCAAATGGGACAACTGGACGAAATGACCAATAAGCTTTTGGATTATGCTTATAGTAAACCCGACAACATTGTAACCGTACAAAACTATTTAACGCGTTTTCTACTGGATGACGCCAGCGAAAGTTTCAATGCCAGTCTAAAAAAAGCACTGCTGATACGAACACAAAAAACACCAGATGTATTTTGGAACCAATTTTTGAGTTGGTACTACGTTCAGCAAAAAGAATACGGTAAAGCTTTTGTTCAAGAGAAAGCAGTTTTTAAAAGAGATCCGGAGTCGTTGTACAATATTATTTCGTTAGCTAAAATGGCTGTTGAAGACCAACAAACCGAAGATGCGGCTACCATGTTTGAGTTCATTCTCGCCAATACGCAAAATACGAGTTTGCAAATTGAAGCCGAACAGTATTTAATGCAAACCAAAATAGCGAACGCTGACGCAAAAGATTACCCGACACTTTTAGAAAACATGAAGCTTTTGCTTAAAAAATATGGTTTTACACCTTATACATTAGAATTGCAAATCATGACTGCTCATTTTGAAGTTTTTTATTTGAATGATGCACCATCAGGAATTACACTATTGCAACAATCGTTGGATTTGCCGTTGAACACCAGACAGGCTGCAAAGATCAAAATGGAATTGGCTGATATTTTCTTGTATGACACCAAATTCAATCAGGCGATTTTGTACTATGCACAAATTGAAGACAACCTAAAAAATGACGAAATGGCTCACGAAGCCAGCATGAAAATGGCAAAAGCCAACTATTATAAGAAAGATTTTGACTGGGCTTTACAAAACGTAAAAGTCTTAAAACAATCGCCCAGTTTATTGATTGCTAATGACGCTTTGGAGTTGTTTTTACTCATCCAAGACAATTCGGTAGAAGACAGTACCAAAACAGCGTTGAAAGCTTTTGCAGAAGCCGATTTAAAATTGTACCAAAACAAGAAAAAAGAAGCTTTAACCGAATTTCTTCAGGTTGTGGAACAACACAAAGGCGAAAAGATTGAAGATGCCGCCTTGTGCCGAATTGCCGGAATTTATAACGACACTAACGACTTTACAAATGCGTTGAGTTATTACGACGCTATTTTAACGGAACACAAAGAAAGCGTGTACACGGACGAAGCTTTATTTTTTTCGGGCGAAATTTACAATAAAGACCTCAACGATCCGGAAAAGGCAAAAATCTTTTATGAAAAAATAATTTTTGAACATCAGGATAGTATTTATTACACTGAAGCCAGAAGACAATATAGAATTTTAAGAGGAGATACGAATATTTAAACACAATTGCGTTAGGGGTTGAAGCGGCATCTTTTGTTTTCCATTTTCAATGGAAACAAAAATATAGCGAAAGACCCGACCCGAAGGGAAACGCCCAAATAAAAACAAACAGCTTTATGATTATATACAACGTTACGGTAAATATTGACGAAACCGTTCACCACCAATGGTTAGAATGGATAAAAAACAAACACATTCAGGATGTTTTGGCTACCGGTTTGTTTAACAACGCGCGTATGGTGAAAGTTTTAGTGGAGGAAGAAATGGGCGGAACTACCTATTCTATACAATATTTTTGTCCTTCGCGTGAGAATTTAGAAGTATATTATAAAGACCACGCACCGAGACTTCGCGAAGAAGGTTTACGTCTTTTTGGCGATAAAATGCTTTCGTTTAGAACAGAACTTGAAGTAATGAACGAATTTTTTGCCGAAAGCAACTAATTTTTCTTTCCATTTTTAAACACTATCCATGGACAAAGTAAGAGCTAAAAAACACTTAGGCCAACATTTTTTGAAAGATGAAAATATAGCCAAAAATATAGCCGACACCTTAACGCTGAATGGCTACAAAAAAGTTTTGGAAATAGGTCCGGGTATGGGCGTGTTGACCAAATATGTTTTGGACAAACCGGTGGAGACTTTTGTGATTGAGATCGACACCGAATCGGTTGAATATTTGGAAAATCACTATCCGAAGTTGCACAATCATATTATTTCTAAAGACTTTTTAAGATACAACATCAACGAAGTTTTTAATGGCGAACCGTTTGCTATTATTGGAAATTACCCGTATAATATTTCGTCTCAAATTGTGTTCAAAACTTTAGAAATGAGAGATCAAATTCCTGAATTTTCAGGAATGTTCCAAAAAGAAGTTGCCGAACGCATTTGCGAAAAAGCCGGAAGCAAAACCTACGGAATTCTATCGGTTTTAACGCAAGCTTTTTATGAAGCCGAATATTTATTTACGGTTCCGGAACATGTATTTAATCCGCCACCAAAAGTAAAATCGGGTGTTTTACGATTAATTCGAAAAGAAAATTATCAGTTGCCTTGTGAAGAAAAATTGTTTTTTTCGGTAGTAAAACAAGCTTTTAACCAAAGAAGAAAAACACTTCGAAACAGTTTAAAAAGCTTTATTAGTAGCGATATTTTAAAAGAAGATAGTATCTTTGACCTGCGTCCGGAACAACTTTCGGTTGAACAATTCATTGATCTAACTCAAAAAATAGCTGCCCATGGAGTTCAAAATCAGTAGAGAGCTTATTCAAGAACTTGAAGTTTTAATTCAAGAAAATAAAGAACAGGAAGTTTTTCACCTGCTCAAGGATATGCACTATGCTGACGTTGCCGAAATCATGGAAGAATTAGATGATTATGGCGCTATTTATATTTTCAACACTTTAGATTCTGAAAAAACGGCTGAAATCCTATTGGAATTGGATGAAGAAGTCAGAATCAAAATTTTAAAAAGCCTTTCGCCTAAAGAAATTGCAGATGAGTTAGACGAATTAGACACCGATGACGCTGCCGATATTATTGCCGAATTACCGCAACATAAAAAAGAGCAGGTAATATCGGAATTAGAAGACGTGGAACACGCAAAAGACATTGTGGACTTATTGCGTTACGACGAAAATTCTGCCGGCGGTTTGATGGCTAAAGAGTTGGTCAAGGTCAATGAAAACTGGAACGTTCTCACATGTGTTAAAGAAATGCGTGCACAAGCCGAAAATGTTACTCGTGTGCACTCTATTTATGTTGTGGATGACGAAGAACGTTTGAAAGGTCGTTTATCTTTAAAAGATTTATTAACGACTTCAACCACGACACCTATTCGAGATGTTTACATTCCAAAAGTAGACTATGTAAAAGTTGATACGGATAGTGTGGAAGTGGCTCGTATCATGCAAAAATATGACTTGGAAGCCATTCCTGTTATTGACGAACTAGGACGATTAGTCGGACGAATTACCATTGATGACATCGTTGACGTTATTAAGGAAGAAGCCGATAAAGATTATCAGTTGGCAGCCGGTATTTCACAAGACGTTGAAGCCGATGATAGCATTTTAGAATTAACCAAAGCTCGTTTGCCTTGGTTGGTTTTGGCGCTTTCGGGAAGTTTTGTTGCCGTAAAAATTGCCAGTACATTTCAAGGTGCTATGAATGATTTTCCGGTTGTATTTTTCTTCACACCGCTTATTGCCGCCATGGCAGGAAATGTAGGTGTGCAATCATCCGCGATTATCGTTCAAGGTTTAGCTAATAATTCGTTGAGTGGTTCGCTTTGGAAACGATTGATTAAAGAATTACTTTTGAGTTTATTGAATGGTCTTTTCTTAGCCATTTTATTATTAATAGGAAGTCATTTTATTATTGGCGTCGAATATTTGGTTGGATTCACCGTAGCTATTTCTTTGGTTTCTGTAATTATTTTGGCGGCTTTAATTGGCACATTTATCCCGATTACATTAAATAGATTTGGGATTGATCCGGCTTTAGCCACGGGACCTTTTATTACAACAAGTAACGATATCTTCGGAATTTTAATTTACTTTTCGATTGCCAAAATTATTTTAGGGTTTTAAAGATGAGAAAAATAAAATTAATCTGGGATTTCAGAGGTCCGGCAGCCGCTAAAACAGCTGAACATCACGATATTCACTTAAAGGAATTCTTAGAAAAAGAAAAATATTCGTTACAGATTACTGGCTTTGAAATCGTAAATGATATGTACGCCACTGCTTTTTTAGTAGTTGAAGAAAAAGACATGATTCCGTTTCGCGATGCTTTAAGACCGCACCGAGGAGAAGTGTATGCTGAATAATTTCTAAATATACATCAGCAAGACGACTACTATATTAAAAAGTAAGACCAAACCAAAACCTTTTAGAATCCATTTTTTAGTTTCATTGGCACTTAAAAACCAAGCATAACACATTTTCAAAATATTGTTACTTAAAATTGCCTGAAGGGTTGCCAAAAGCAAAACCGATTGACTTACCGCATAATTTCCTTGGAACAAATTCAACAAAAAAGGATCAATATCGGTGAACCCGACGATAATAGAAAGCACATTTAATCCTTGTTGCCCGAAATGAGTAATTGAAAATTGGGTAACCACTGAAAACAAAACATATAAAAGGGCAAAAACTACGGCTACTTTAAATTCCAACGGATTGCGATCGTCTAAAATGGCTTGAGGTTCTGAGTTCTCTAATTCACTTGTTTTGTACAACCAATAGCCAACGGTTAGTGTAACACCAAATAACCCCAAAAAATAAGGCAACGCTTTTAAGGCTAATTGCGAATTAAAAATTACAATTAAAATATAAATTCGCAAGAACATCACTGCCGTAGCCATGATAATAGTGGCAGCATACGCTTTGGGCTGATTATTGGTTTCTTTACTTTTTCTTGCCAAAATTATAGTACTGGCTGTACTGCTATACAATCCACCTAAAATTCCAGTGAGCAATAACCCTGATTTTGGAAACACATATTTACGAAGTAAATAACTTAAATAAGAAATAGCTGAAACGATAACAACCGCCAACCAGATTTTATAAGGTGAAACCGGTAGCCAATCAAGGTTAGTTTCTTCCGGAAGTAAAGGTAAAATCACACCACCTATGATTGTAAACTTAGCCAAAATAATGAATTCTTCAGAATCTAATTTGTTGCTAAAATCCTGGAGCGGTTTTTTGATTTGAGCTAAAATAATAACCGATACAAAAAACAATAATGAAAACCAATGCGGATTTTTAAGCAGAATCAAGGGAAAGGAATAGGTAATTAATCCCAGAAGAACCGTGGTTAGTCCATAATGTTGTTCGGTTTTTATTTTTTGAAAATAATAGATCGCCAAAAAAGAACCTACGGTTACAAAGCCTACCAAAAAAGGAACTAGTCTTTCAGTATCAACCAAAAGGAGCATAAAGCCCAAAACTCCAATAAAGGTAAAAGTTCTATCGGTTCCAAAAGTTAGTTTCTCTTTCTCATTTGGAAATCGCTTACGTTGCTCTAACCCGATACTTAAAGAAAAAAGTACAATTAAAACAAACTCAACTAAATTTTGCGGAACCCAATTCGCTATTTCCATTAATTTCTTTTTCTATTAAAAGGTAAGAATTTCTTAAAAAATGAAATAAAAAAGGTGCAAAGAAAACATCTTCACACCTGTTCTATTTGAATGCTATATTTTTAATTCGCTACTTCACTGATAAATTTAATACGCATTAATCGCAATTCTTCGGTATCATAATCGCCATCAAATTCTTTTAATGCATCTTTGATATTATCTGATTCTGAATCCATGAAGTAATCGTGAATTTCTTCTTGTTGGTCTTCGTCTAAAATATCATCAACCCAATAGCTGATATTTAATTTCGTTCCCGAATACACAATTTGTTCCATCGCTTTTAGCAATTCGTCCATTTCTAAACCTTTTGCTTTAGCAATATCATCTAAACCTAATTTTTTATCCACACTTTGAATGATGTACAACTTCAAAGCAGAATTGGTTCCTGTAGATTTCACCACTAAATCGTCCGGACGAATTATATCGTTATCTTCTACATAGCGCGAAATCAATTCTACGAATTCTTTTCCGTATTTTTTAGCTTTTCCTTCTCCTACTCCATGAATATTTCCTAATTCATCAATAGAAATTGGATATTTCAAAGACATATCTTCCAAAGAAGGGTCTTGAAACACTACAAATGGTGGAACACCCAATTTTTTAGCAACTTTTTTACGCAATTCCTTCAGCATATTCATCAAGGCTTCATCTGTAGTTCCTGATGATTTAGCTGATGTTGTTACGTTTTCGTCTTCATTTTCACTATATTCATGGTCTTCCGACATAGTAAAAGATTCCGGATTTTCAATAAATGCTTTTCCTTTATCGGTTAATTTAACCACACCATAAGATTCGATGTCTTTTTTGATATAACCTGCTACTAAAATCTGACGAATTAAAGCCATCCAGTAACGTTCATCAAAAGCTTCTCCTTTACCAAAAAAAGGATTAGCATCCACTTTATGCGCTTTGATAACGGCATTTACTTTTCCTAATAAAGCAAAAATAATTTCTTTAGCCTTGAATAATTCTTTGGTTTCATTAATCATTTGGAGTAATAACTTCACCTGATCTTTTGCTTCCACTTTTTTCTTAGGATTACGAACGTTGTCATCCATATCAGCTCCTTCCCCGTTTAGATCGTCAAATTCTTCACCAAAATAGTGTAACAAATATTTTCTTCTTGACATCGATGTTTCGGCATAAGCTACCACTTCTTGCAGCAACGCATATCCTATTTCTTGTTCCGCAACTGGTTTTCCAGCCATGAACTTTTCAAGCTTTTCAATGTCTTTATATGAATAATAAGCCAAACAATGCCCTTCGCCACCATCACGACCGGCACGACCGGTTTCCTGATAATAACTCTCCAACGATTTTGGAATATCGTGGTGAATTACATAACGAACATCCGGTTTGTCAATTCCCATTCCGAAAGCAATAGTTGCCACTACCACATCTACATCTTCCATCAAAAACATATCTTGATGTCTGGCACGTGTTTTAGCATCTAATCCTGCGTGATACGGTACTGCACTAATGCCGTTGACTTGAAGCAACTGCGCAATATCTTCTACTTTTTTTCGACTCAAACAGTAAATCACACCCGATTTTCCTTTGTGTTGTTTAATAAATCGAATAATATCACCTTCAACATTTTTCGTTTTCGGACGAATTTCATAAAACAAGTTCGGACGATTAAACGAAGCTTTATATGCATTTGCATTTGGCATATCCAAATTTTTCAAAATATCTTCTTGAACTTTTGGTGTAGCCGTAGCGGTTAGACCAATAATAGGCACATTATCACCTAATTGTCTAATAATATTTTTCAGATTTCGATACTCAGGCCTGAAATCATGTCCCCACTCCGAGATACAGTGTGCCTCATCAATAGCTACAAAAGAAATATTCACTTCATTGAAAAATTGAATATATTCTTCTTTGGTTAAAGATTCCGGTGCCACGTACAACAACTTGGTCACTCCCGAAGTAATATCGTTTTTAACTTGGTTAATCTCTGTTTTGGTTAAAGAGGAGTTCAAGACGTGTGCCACACCGGGCTCAGAACTTAAACTTCTAATAGCATCAACTTGATTCTTCATCAAAGCGATTAATGGAGACACCACAATTGCAGTTCCATCAAGTACAAGAGCCGGCAACTGGTAACACAACGACTTTCCACCACCCGTAGGCATGATTACAAAAGTATTATGTCCGTTGATGATACTGTTTACGACTTGTTCTTGTAGTCCTTTGAATTGGTTAAACCCGAAATATTTCTTTAATTCTTTGTGTAAATCAATTTCGCTCGGTTTCATTCTCTATTAATATGATTTTACATAAATTTGCAATTATAAAGATACAATTTTCTTTAAAAGAACAAAACAATAATTCATACATTTTGAACACAACTGACATCATACTTAAATCTGCTAAAAAAACCATCCTTGAAGAAAGCAAAACCATTTCAGAATTAACCGATTACCTTACTGAAGATTTTGCTATTGCAGTTCAAAAAATTTATGAAACTAAAGGGCGTTTAGTGGTTACCGGAATAGGAAAAAGTGCCATTATTGCTCAAAAAATAGTAGCGACCCTTAATTCTACAGGAACTCCTTCCTTATTTTTACATGCTGCGGAAGCGGTTCATGGCGATTTAGGAATGGTTCAACCCGGCGATATCACCATTTGTATTTCTAAAAGCGGAAATAGTCCTGAAATCAAAGTTTTGGTTCCACTTTTAAAACGTCATGGCAACATTTTAATCGGAATGACTTCAGATAAAAATTCTTTTCTAGGCAAAGAATCGCATTATATTATGCACGCTTATGTAGCAAAAGAAGCTTGCCCAAATAACTTGGCACCAACAAATAGTACTACAGCACAATTGGTTTTAGGAGATGCTTTAGCCATTGCTTTAATGGAAATGCGTCAGTTCAAAAGTGAAGATTTTGCTTTATATCATCCAGGTGGTGCTTTAGGTAAAAAATTATTACTTCGCGTACAAGATATGTTGGATGCAACTCACAAACCACAAGTGAGTCCGGATGCACCTATCAAACAAGTAATTGTTGAAATTTCAGAAAAACGACTAGGCGTTACTGCTGTAGTAGACAACAACAACGTAGTTGGAATTATTACAGATGGTGACATCAGACGAATGCTGAATGCCAATGACACTTTTACACATTTGAAAGCAGCAGATATTATGACTAAAAACCCAAAACACATCAGCTCAGACATTTTAGTTGCTGATGCTTTGAATATTTTAGAAAACAACGCCATAACTCAGTTAATTGTTGTTGACAACGGAGCTTATAAAGGCGTATTACACTTACATGACATACTTAAAGAAGGCATTGTATAATGGCAGAAAAAAAACTTAGCGAAATGTCGTTTTTAGACCATCTGGAAGAATTAAGATGGTTATTGGTTAGAAGTACTGTTGCTGTACTTATTTGTGCTACCGTAGCATTTTTTTTCAGTGATTTTATTTTTAATCAAATCATTTTCGGTCCCAAAAATCCTGAGTTTATAACCTATCGTTTGTTTTGTGAAATGTCACAAAACTTAGGCTTAGACCAAAGTTTATGTGTAACCGAAATTCCGATGCGTATTCAAAGTCGCGAAATGGGCGGGCAATTCTCAGCTCACATGTGGACTTCCATTACTGCAGGATTTATCATTGGTTTCCCTTTTATTTTATGGGAATTTTGGAAATTTATTAGTCCGGCCTTGTACGAAAACGAAAAAAAATATGCACGTGCTTTTGTCATTATTGCTTCGCTTTTGTTTTTCATGGGTGTCCTTTTTGGCTATTATTTGATTACACCACTTTCAGTAAACTTTTTGGCAAATTATAATGTCAGTGAACAAATTTTTAACGATATCGATTTATCGTCATATATCAGTTTGTTGCGTTCTTCAACAGTAGCTTGTGGATTATTATTTGAATTACCTATTATTATTTATTTCTTAACAAAAATAGGTCTGGTGACACCAAAATTCCTTCGTCAATATCGTAAATACACTTTGATTATTGTATTGGTTTTATCAGCGATCATCACTCCTCCCGACGTATTGAGTCAGGTTATTGTTGCTATTCCAATTATGATCTTATATGAGGTTAGTATTTTAATTAGTGCTAGCGTAACGAAAAGTATCGAAAACAAAAACAAAGAACTTAAAAAACTATAATTATGAGCGATTTAGTAACCGAATTTAACGAATATCGTTCTAAAATGAACGAGAAATTATTGGCCGACAATAATAAAGTCATCAAGCGCATTTTCAATTTGGACACCAATGCTTACATGGAAGGAGCTTTAGATGTAAAAACCAAAGAACTGCTAGGATTAGTGGCTTCTGCGGTGTTGCGTTGCGATGACTGTATCAAATACCACTTGGAGACTAGTTACAAAAACGGAATCACCAAAGAAGAAATGATGGAAGCCATGGGAATTGCTACTTTAGTCGGAGGAA
The DNA here is from genome assembly GCF_053570605.1 of Flavobacterium sp. U410. Classification (NCBI taxonomy): domain Bacteria; kingdom Pseudomonadati; phylum Bacteroidota; class Flavobacteriia; order Flavobacteriales; family Flavobacteriaceae; genus Flavobacterium; species Flavobacterium sp. U410. The sequence goes on along the minus strand of NZ_JBSEFI010000002.1, from coordinate 226,627 downwards.
CCATTGTAATTCCTCATTTAAGAAGAGCTTACGAGTTTTGGGAAGCTTTGGAAGAGTCTAAATAATTGTTAATTCGTTTATTTGTTTAAACGTTTATTTGTTTATTTGTCAACAAGTAGCATACAATCTTTGTAATTTTGCTACGAAGCAACTCATAAAAAATGAAATTAAGAGCTGATAATTTAATAAAAACCTATAAAAAAAGGACTGTTGTAAAAGGGATTTCTGTTGAAGTAAATCAAGGAGAAATTGTAGGTTTATTGGGTCCAAATGGTGCCGGAAAAACGACTTCTTTTTACATGATCGTAGGATTGGTAAAACCGAACAGCGGTAATATTTACCTTGACAACATGGATATTACCAATTTTCCGATGTACAAAAGAGCACAAAACGGTATCGGTTACTTAGCTCAGGAAGCTTCGGTTTTTAGAAAATTGAGTATTGAAGACAACATCATGAGTGTATTGCAGTTAACCAATCTTTCCAAAGCAGAACAAGAAGCTAAAATGGAAGAATTGATTGATGAATTTGCGCTTCAACATATTCGCACCAATCGCGGGGATTTGCTTTCGGGTGGTGAACGTCGCCGTACCGAAATTGCACGTGCTCTCGCCACTGATCCTAAGTTTATTCTTTTGGATGAACCTTTTGCAGGAGTTGACCCTGTAGCTGTAGAAGACATTCAAAGAATTGTAGCCCAATTGAAAAATAAAAACATCGGAATTCTAATTACCGACCACAACGTTCAAGAAACCTTAGCCATTACTGATAAAACGTATTTGATGTTTGAAGGCGGTATTCTAAAAGCGGGAAAACCGGAAGAATTGGCTGCAGATGAAGTGGTAAGACGAGTATATTTAGGTCAAAATTTCGAATTAAGAAGAACCAAAATCGATTTCGATGCTCCAAAAACGACTGTTGTCCACGGTAAAGGAGATTTCTTATTTAACAAAGAAGACAATAAAGAAAATAACAATGAATAATTTAAAAAAGCCTCGCAACAACATGCGAGGCTTTTTAACCAAGATTGAAAAATAAACTTAAACTAATGATATTATTTTTTATGTTGTAAATAACGATAGATATCAATTACAAGAGCTATCAGTAAAAAACCGTAAAAAGCATCTTCAAATGGAATAGTTCCTATTCGAATTCCTAAATTTTCGGAATTATTATAACACACTACAGGTTCTTCAATCCAACTTCCCGTTAAAATTCCATTCACTATAAAAAAGAAAACTAAAGTTATCGTATACGATACATAATATCGGCTTAAATCTGTTTTTTGATACAAATGGTAAGCTAAATAAATTAATAGCAGACCAAAAGTAGAAGCAGTATACCAACGATCGTAATATTGAACTAAAAGCACTGAACTCATTAAAATCAATAAAAGAGTTATATAGCGATGAGTTCTTTGTAAAACCGTTTTTTTTTGCAAATACAAAAAAGAAAAATACACAAAAACACTCGAATAGGGAATACAGATGAAAAACAGCACTTCTTCGAGAGGCAAATTAAAAATTTTCAGTCCGGTTACATAACGTTCATTAAATCCCCAAATACCCATTGAGGTAAAAAGAATATCCCAAAACACAAAAAACAAAGCAACCGCTGCAATAGCCGGAAACAAAAAACGCCACGTTTTATAATACGCATGTTTCGGATAAAAACTTGCTATTAAAGGAATAGCTAGAGTCGCCAGATCGATTATGAGATATAAATAATGTTCCATTACATTCGAAAATATTTCATGGGAACATAGAGCATTCCAAAACATTCTCCTTCTTCTTTCCCTAAATGTTTATGATGAATTTTATGTGCTTTTCGCAATCCAATCAAATACTTGTTTTTCGTGTGTTTGAACCATTTAAATCGCTGATGAATCAATACATCATGTACCAAAAAATAGGCAATTCCATAGCCTAAAATTCCTAAAGCTATAAAAAACAACACATTGAGTTTAGGATTAAGTCCAAAATAAAAAAGCGCTATACAAGGAATAGAAAAAAGAACAAAAAAAGCATCATTTTTCTCAAAAACACCTTGGTATTTGGGTTGGTGATGATCTTCATGTAAATACCACAACAGACCGTGCATAATGTATTTATGCGTACACCAAGTAATTCCTTCCATAACGAGAAAAGTCAGTATCGTAGTCACTATGTAAAGTAAAGTCATCATACAATTAAATTCAGTTGGTAACGCAAATACGATTTACCCAAAATTAACAATTTCAACGGGTTAGAAACACGAATTCGTTTATTCAAAAACTCATTCGGTTGGGTGGCACTAATTTTTTTCATCAAACTTTTGTAGTAACGAAAAGCGGTATACACACCAAACTTAGCTTCTACCGGCAATTTCAAAATCCCTTGAAAGGCTTCTTCAAAATCAGCATTAATTTCAGCCACAATTTCTTTTTTATTGGCTTCGGTTAAGGCATTAAAATCGATTCCCGGGAAATACACTCGCCCTAAACTTTCGTAATCGTATTTTAAATCGCGTAGAAAATTAACCTTCTGAAAAGCTGAACCTAATTTCATGGCACTCGCCTTTAATTCTTCATATTTTTGAACATCGCCTTTCACAAAAACCTTCAAGCACATCAAACCTACTACATCTGCCGAGCCATAAATATAATTTTCATATTCAGCAACAGAAACATATTCCTTTTTTGTCAGATCCATTCGCATGCTCTTCATAAAAGGAATAACTAAATCTTGCAATTGGTATTGATGTACCACTTTTTGAAACGCATTTAACACCGGATTCAAGCTGATTTTTCGTTCCAAAGCTTTCTTGTATTCCGCTTCAAATTCGTCTAAAAGTAATTCTTGTTCATAGCCTTCAAATGAATCTACAATTTCATCTGCACAACGCACAAAACCATAAATAGCATAAATATCGTCTTGAATTTCCGGAGCCAACATTTTGATAGCCAACGAAAACGAAGTGCTATACGTATTGGTGATTTTTTTACTACATTCTAAAGATGCAACATCAAACAACGCTTTCATAACCCAAACTCTTTTTTAATTTTTTCACTAGCAATTTTTCCCGATATTAAAGAAGGAGGCACACCCGGACCAGGTACTGTTAACTGTCCGGTAAAAAATAAATTTCGAACTTTTCTACTCTTTATTTTAGGTCTTAAAAATGCTGTTTGGAACAAAATATTAGCCAAACCATAAGCATTTCCTTTGTACGAATGATAATCATCAATAAAATCCTGTACACCAAAAGATTCATAGAATAAAACCGAATCGCGCAAGGCTTGCCCGGTAGTTTGTTCTAATCGTTGGAGCAATACTTCAAAATAATGCGCTCTAATTTCAGGCGAATCTTGTAAACCCGGTGCTACCGGAATTAAAAAGGTAGCAGCTTCTTTCCCTTGGGGAGCAAAAAAGGCATCGGTTTTCGATGGAAAACTGGCATAATACAAAGGCTTTTTAGGCCATGCCGGCTTATCATAAATTTCAACGGCGTGTGGTTCAAAAGGTTCGTCAAAAAACAACGTATGATGTTCTACATTCTCAATTTTTTGATCAAAACCAACATAAAATAATAATGACGAAGGTGCAAATACACGTGATTGCCAATATTTTTCGTCGTACATTCTAAAACGTTCCGGCAACAATTGTTCGCTATGATGGTAATCCGCACCACTTAAAACAACATCCGAAGGAATAAAAGTGTCATTAATTTCTAAACCTTTGGCCACGTTACCATCTACTACAATTTGACTAACTTCAGCTTCTGTTACAAATTGAACCCCTAAAGATTGTGCTAAATTAACCATAGCTTCTACCACGGCGTACATTCCTTTGGAAGGATGCCAAGTTCCCAAACCAAAGTCGGCATAATTCATAAAGTTATAAAAAACAGGTGTATTAGAAGGTTTTGCTCCTAAGAACAGTACCGGAAATTCTAAAATTTGCTGTAGCTTTTCGTTTTTGAATTCGCTCTTTACCTTTTGACTGATCGTTCCAAAAAACTGATGTAGGCGAACAGCGGTTTCCCAACTCACCAATTCCCAAATCGAATCACCGGGTTTATACACCATTTCATCAATGGCAATATGATAGTTCTTTTGTGCCTGAGCAATAAATTGTCTTAACTTTTCTCCGCTTCCTTTTTCTTCAGCTTCAAAAACTGCAATAATTTGCTCCAAATGGTCTCCAATCGTTATGCTTTCTTTGTTTTTAAAATATACTTTGTAAGCAGGAGACAAGCGATGTAATTCATAATAATCAGTAGTTGTTTTACCAAAATCGTTAAAAAATTTATCAAAAACATCGGGCATCCAATACCAAGTTGGCCCCATATCAAAATGAAAACCGTCTCTTGATAAACGTCGAGCACGACCACCAAGCGTTTTATTTTTTTCAAAAATAGTGACTTCAAATCCGGCTTTAGCCAAGTAGCAACTTGCTACCAAAGACGAAAATCCGGAACCTATTATGCTGACTTTAGTTTTCAATTTAAATAATTTTGTTTAACAAATATACTAATTTAGTTAAACAAAATAAAATTAGGCAAAAAAAATTAAGTGTACTGCATCAATTCTTGAATACTCATGAACAAACGAATACCTTTAAATTCTTGAGATACATACTGTGTTTGCTGACCTAAAACCCAAAGTTGATGTTTACTATTTTGAAGTAGTGAAGTGGAAAAATCAGCCAAATAGGTATCAATTTCGTTTGCTGAAGGCTGAACCGTAAAATAAGACACAAAGACAATTTCCGAATATAAGTCGGTAATTCCTTTTAGATCTTCAACAGGAACACTTTCCCCTAAGAAGACCACCTTATATCCTTTTTGAAGCAATTGGTAATGCAAAAAAAGTAGTCCTAGCTCATGGATTTCGTTCAAAGGCAAAAACAAAACAAACACGCATTCATCATTAGCAGTCAAACGTTGTAAATGTACTTGTTCCATTTCGTAGAAAAGTTTCTGTTTGACTAAAGAGCTGATAAAATGTTCGTGAATGGGTTTAAGGGTTGCCGTTTGCCAAAGCACACCTATTTCGTCTAACAACGGAATAAAAACTTCAAAAAAGATCTCGTGAAAACTTTTAATCTCCTTTAATTGTTGATAGGCTTGATGGAACAAATCGCTATCAAAATTGAACATGGCCAGTTTAAAATCAGACAACGCTAAACTGGCACTCGTTTTTTGAGAATAGGTTTGTTGAACTAATGTTATAAGCTGCTCTTCATTTAACTGAGCAATTTTAGAAATTTTGTACCCAAAACGATTAAGAAAAGCAATATTGAGCAATTTTTTAAGTTCTTCAGAAGTGTAAAACCGAACATTATTTTCGTTCCTATCGGGTTCAAAAATAGCATAGCGCTTTTCCCAGATACGGATAGTATGCGCTTTGATTCCGGAAAGATTTTCCAAATCTTTTACACTGAAAATGGTTTTAATATTGTTTAGCATTTTACTTCAAATCGTTAAACAAATATATAAACATTTTTTTATTCAGGCTTTGTATACGTCATCAATTTCACAATATCACCATTAAAAACATTGACATCTACCATTCCTTCAATACCCTGAATTTTAGCTTTTTCAGTAAATTGCCACAACAACCAATGTTCATCCGGATTTTTACGCCAAAAATTGTAATTAGCTATCCAAAAAGGATATTCTTTGAACTCTTTTTTCAAAAAATCATTGTAGTAACTTTCTCCGGTATAAATAATGGGTTTCATTTTATAATGTTGCTCCACTTTTACCAACCAACGTCGGAGTCCTTTTTTTAAGCTATCTAAAGATTGTTTTTTGGGTAACTTTTCAATATCTAAAACGGGCGGTAAATCGCCTTTTTGTAAATGAACGGTTTTAATAAAATTTTCAGCTTGTTTAATGGAGTTCTCATTGGGACGATAATAATGATAGGCACCTCTTAAAAATCCATTTTCTTTAGACTTTTTCCAATTTCTTTTAAATTGTGTATCTATTTTATCTTGTCCGGCAGTGGCACGAATGAAAGCAAAAGAAAGCTGAAAAGTATCTTCTAACACTTGAACTCCTTCCCAATCGACTTCATATTGATATTCTGAAACATCAAAACCAAACTCATGGTTAGTATGCGAACTTAATACTTCATAAATTCGGATATCGGTAATTTTACGTTCCTCATGAGATAGCTCGTCTTTATTTGATTTAAAACCAAAATAATACAAAAAACCATCTCGAAAATAAAATCCAAAAGCACTGATCGATAGAAAAGCAATTAATATGAATAGGTAAAACCCAATTCCTTTGGTTTTCCCGGAAGTCTTTGTTTTATAATTTCGAGTAGAAGTATAATTTCTTTTAGTCATTATTTAGCTTTAGCAAAATTGACAGCAATCGAAATCAAGATATAAGACAAAATAATAAGTGGTAAAGCAACCACTTGGAACAACGCTAACAACACTACAGCTAAGACCAAAAAGCTGATTTGTAATTTGCTTTTCTCCCAACTGAATTCTTTCATTTTAAGAGAAAATAACATAATTTCAGCATTTAATAAATAGGTACTTACTAAAGTAATTGCTAATAACATATAAGGATTATATAGTAAATCAGTCAACCATTGGTACTGATCGGCATATTGAATCATAGGAATACTCATGATTAACAAAGCATTAGCCGGTGTGGGCAAACCGATGAAATTTTCCGTTTGACGTTCGTCTATGTTAAAATTAGCCAAACGATACGCAGAAGCTAATGTGATTAAAAAACCTAAATAAGGTACTACTCCCATGTAATAGGTATCATCTGTCAACATGTATTGCGGAACCTCAGCTTGAATAAAATCAAATAATTTAAACATCATCAATCCGGGAACCACACCGCTGGTAACCATGTCGGCTAATGAATCCAATTGTAATCCCAATTCGCTTGACACATTTAACTTACGAGCAGCAAAACCATCCCAATAGTCAAAAAAGATACCCAAACACACAAAATAAAAGGCGTGATCGTAATATCCGTTAAAAATTTCAACTGCGGCTAACAGTCCGCTTAATAGGTTTAATAAGGTAAAAGTATTAGGAATATGTTTTTTAAAAGACATGTTACTCGTTTGATTTCATAAATTTAGAGCAAATATAATACAATAACTTACTACTTTTAGAGTTTAGTATTTAAGATTTTTATTTGATATTTGTAAAAAAAAGAATTTGAAAAAGACAATACTCTTCTCAACACTTATTTTGTGTTCTTTAACAACTACTGCTCAAACCATTAGAAAATACTCTAATGAGTTTTTAAACATTGGTGTTGATGCAGCAGCTTTGGGGATGAGTAATGCCGTAACGGCTCAATCTGCTGATGTTAATTCGGGATATTGGAATCCGGCAGGTTTAATGCATGTGGAAGATAAACAATTGTCGTTGATGCATGCTAATTATTTTGCCAACATTGCCAAATATGATTATGCTGCTTTTGCCATGCCTATTGATCCTTATAGTGCAGTAGGTATTTCATTGATTCGTTTCGGTGTAGATGATATTATGGACACCACTCAATTAATTGACAGTCAGGGAAACATTGACTACAACAGAATTTCACTATTTTCTACTGCTGATTATGCGTTAACGGTTTCCTATGCCAGAAGTTCTCCTATTGATTATTTGAACTACGGTGTCAATGCGAAAATTATCCATCGTGTTATTGGAGATTTTGCTTCTTCTTGGGGATTTGGTTTTGACTTTGGTCTTCAATACATTTCAGACGAAGAAGATTGGAAATTCGGATTAATGCTTCGTGATATTACAACAACTTACAATACTTGGACTATTAACCAAGCAAAATACGAAGACATAAAAGATGCTGTTCCTGGAGAAAATCAGGAATTACCGGAGACAAGTGAAATTACCATGCCTAAAGCACAATTGGGAATCTCTAAAAAATATATCATTCGTTACGATTATAGCATTACGGGAGCTGCTAACTTAAACATGGAGTTTGCCAGAACTAATGATATTATTTCCACCAATGTAGCCAGTATTGCACCGGCAGTTGGTTTTGAAGCCGGTTATATCGATTTGATTTTTTTAAGAGGTGGTGTGGGTAATTTTCAGCAGATCACACAAATTGACGACTCTAAAAAGGTAAGTTTCCAGCCTAACTTTGGTGTTGGTTTTAAATACAAAGGAATTCAAGTGGATTATGCTTTAACCGATTTGGGTAACCAAAGCGATGCTTTGTATTCCAATATTTTCTCTATAAAAATTGACTTTGGTGCTTTCCGATAATTCTTAAAGTAGATTCTCATGTTGAAAAAAATACTTTTCTTTCTCGTTTTACTGTTCTCCAACTTTATTTTTTCGCAAAGCATTTTACTATCAAAAGATGCTAAAATCAGTATTTTAAATTGTGGTACCGGAAACGAGTCGTATTCACTTTATGGACACACCGCCATCCGTATTCAAGACCGAATCAACTTTTTAGATCTAGTTTTCAACTATGGAACTTTTGATTTTTCGACACCTAATTTTGCTTTGAAATTTGTCAAAGGCGATTTACAATATTTCGTCAGTACTAATTCTTATACTGATTTTGAATACAGTTATCGATTGGATCAACGTTCCGTTTATGAACAGGAATTAAACTTAAATCAGGAACAAAAACAAATTTTATTTGATAAGTTGTGGCAATCGTTACAATCAGATGAACGCTTTTACACTTATAAATTTATCGATCGCAATTGCACTACTATGGTAATCGATAAGGTAAATGAAGTATTGGGAAGCGAAGTTGTTACTAGTTTAAAACCTATAACAAAAACGTATCGTGATGTTTTATATCCGTATGTAGAAAATCATTTTTTTGAAAAACTAGGCATCAATATCATTTTTGGTACAAAAGTAGACCAGCCGGCTGAACGTTTGTTTTTACCCCTGGATTTTATTCAATCCTTGGAACAAGCACAATACAACGGAAAACCTTTGGCGCAAACTACTAAAATTGTATATCAAGCTCCTGAAAATAGTTTTACACCGTCTATTTTCAATAGCATTTATACTGTTATTTTAGTGCTAGCTTTGATTGTTTTGGTTCGCAAAAAAGCAATTACCTATTCTTATTTTTTTATTTTAGGAATTTTAGGTCTTTTCTTTTGTCTTGTGGGTTTATATTCTGAACACCAAGAAGTTTTATGGAATTACAATGCGCTTTTATTCAATCCACTTTATTTGGTTCTGTTTTATTTCTTAGTCAAAAAACAACTCAAACAAAGTATTTTAATGGCAAAAATATTAATTGCTATGCTTTTAGGTTATTTGGTCTATATGCTCAATAAAATTCATTTGGGAATTGTAATGCCTTTTATTGTAGCTCATTTTATTCTACTGGCGAAAATTGCTTTAAGTGATAAAGCAATAATTAAAAGTAATTTCTTTTTTTATTGGAAGAAAAATTAATTATTGTCCTCTAAAGAACAATACTGTACTCAAAGTTTTTACCACAATATTGATATCCAAAAATAAACTACGGTGTTTAATGTAGTACAAATCATAGCGCAACTTCATCAAACTATCTTCTAAGTTTTCACCGTATGGGTAATTTACTTGTGCCCAACCTGTTAATCCCGGTTTAATCACATGGCGTGTTTTATACAAAGGAATATTCTCGGCAATTTGCTCCACAAAAACAGAACGTTCCGGTCTTGGGCCAATAATTGCCATTTCTCCTTTTAAAACATTGATAAACTGAGGTACCTCATCTAATCGAGACTTACGCAACAAACGTCCAATCGGAGTAATTCGGCTATCATTAACTTTGGCAAAAACAGCTCCGTTTTTTTCGGCATCAACCACCATAGTACGAAGTTTTACAATCTTAAATACTTCGCCATTTCTACCTACTCTTTCCTGTTTATAGAATAAAGGTCCTTTGTTTCCTATCAAATTCAACAAAATAACGAAAGGCAGTAATCCTAATAATAAAACTAAGCCTATTATTGAAAAAACAACATCAAATAAACGAGTATAAAATAAATACACTTTATTTTGATTGCTTCGACTAAAAGGAAAAAATTTATACAGTTCTCTATCTTCAAAATGAATAGGTAATCGATATGTAGCCGATTCGTAAACGTCTGCATATTGTTTAATAACAACTCCTTGCTCTAATAACCCTAATAGTTGATCATATAATTCAACAGATATTATTTTGTTAGAATCATTAGTTACTACAATTTCTGAAATTCCTTTTTCGTATACGAAGTTTTCTATATCCTCTACGCTAATTTCAGGAAAGATAGTCTCTTTTTTTCTTTCATCCGTTGGTATAAAGCCTCTAACAATATAATGTGGATTATCCTTAACAAGTTCATTTATTTGATCTTCAATTTTTTTGCTGCTTCCAACAAAAAGTACATTTTTAAAGAAGCGTTGTGAAGCTAATAACTTAATATACAAATAGCGCCAAACCAACAGAGCCGTAAAAATAGCGAGGAAAAAGAAAATAATTTGTAAACGATTAGAAGGTAAAATAGGAGTATAAAAAGGGGTTAACAAGTAAGTCAGTGTAGTGACTGCTGCTGTTAAAATAATACTCTTTGTAATTTGATAATGATTACTGGCCACCTGTAGGTTGTACATTTCAAAAATTGTCCCAATAATCATAAGGTAAAGAACCAATACTAAAGCCCAATAATAATTATCTATTTTTATGGAAAAATAATCGAAATTGAAAAAATGACCAATGATTTGGAGAAACAGAAACACGAAGAAAATATCAAAAAAACGAAGTAATATTTTCCGTTCGGAAATTTCGAAATGTATTTTCTTTTTCGGGGACATTTTTTCTTTTTTTAATAATGCAAAGTAATGAATTTATTTAGATTTTTTTAACAATTTAAAGTGAAAATAATCTGTTCCATGCTTCTTTTATGATCCTCCAATCCCACTGTTCTGCTTTACTTCTGGCATTTAAAGTCAATTGTTCTGCTTCAAAAGGTTTTTGCATTAATGCTACTATCTTTTCTGCCATTTCATTAATCTCGTTATCAGGCACTAAGATTGAATCTCTTTCATGTTCCAACAGATAAGGCAAGCCTCCTACATTTGTGGAAACGACACATAATCCTAATGCCATAGCTTCCATCACACTCACCGGAGTGTTATCAAAATGAGTGGTATTGATAAAAAAATCGTAATCCTCAGATAGTTTCCACCATTCTTCTTTTGTTAATTTTCCTGTAAACTGAACTTTTACATTTAAATCTTTAGCTAACCGTTCTACTTCATGTTGAATCCCTTCTTTATCAGGTCCAACCATAGTTAGTAATGCATCAGGATAAACAGCACTTATTTTGTGTAGTACCGAAACCGCCATCTGAGGATTATAAATTTCGGCAAACGCTCTTACCCAAAGTAGTTTAGGATGAAATACGGTTCGTTTTTTAAAAGAGTACTTATCAATTTCAATAGAATTGGGAATATATAGCACATTGGTAAATCCAGCTTCTTCAAAACTGTTTTTCAGATAATTTGAAGGTGCTGCATTGCGGTAAGCATGGGAAAACACCAAACGACATAATTTTGGATTTTTAACTAAACGCTCCGGTAAATTCCCTCCGTGTAAAATGGGAATATAGCGCAAATTTCTTAAGCGACAGATTTGGCTGCATATAACAGTATACCAAAATGCCTTAGTACTATAAGTATCTATTAGAACAAAAGCCATATTTCGTTGAAATAAACAAGCTAAAGCCATATCCAAGATTCTGAATAAGAAGCTTTTTTTTTCTGAAACAGAAACTACATCATACCCTTCGCTCTGAAAAGCTTTTCCTAAAGTTTCTACTGTAGTAGCATTAAGGCCATGTTTGCTTAACTTATTCCCTAGATATAATAATTTCATTTTTGGACTATTCTATTTCTATACGCTTGATTTTAAAATATTCTTCTAATTCTTGATTGGCTAATCTATTTTTTTTCTCAGGCCATCGAATTGGCAATATTTCAGGCTTTTTGATCAACTCTTGTACGTAAACAGTATCTTTCGTGGTTTCTTTTAACATTTTGTAAGTATCGCTAACTTGTTTATGATAAGTAGTAGCTTTACCTGTTCCTAAATCTGAGTAGGCTTTCATCACATTAGCATTAGCAGACAATGCCAATACTATCAATAATAAAAATACATGATACTTTTTGTCTGAAAGTGTTTTATTGATTTTATTTAACACCTCAAATCTATGAAGAATTTGAATAAACAGAAGCGTAAAAAATAATATAAAGGCAAAAAATATTGGTGTATATGACCTTTTAGGAATCCAGTTTGTTGTGTAGATACTTGGAAAAAAACCAACGCAAACAACACCTAATATAAATACACCAAAACCAAGTAACATATATTTTTGCATGTGTTTTAAAGCTTTCAAATTGAGCTGAGGAAATTCTATCTGATAGAATCTAGGAACAATCAAAAGCAATACAGTTGTAACCGGAATCCAGAATAATAAAACAAATCCGGCTCTAAAAAATGTATGTATTATTGCTTTTAAAAGATGAAAATCGCTTTTTTCAAACAACACCGCTCTTTCAAAATTACCCGGTGCAGTTATCATAAAATAAGCTAAACCTAATGTAATTATGGTAATTGGAAGTAATCTCCAGAAAGATTTTCTTTTGAAAAACATCAAAAGACTTCCTATTAAAACAGTAATAAAAGAGGTATAAACAACTATGACTTCATTGGATCCCATGATTATAATTAAGCTAACCAAAGATACCAACACATCTTTAATGATCATTATGGTTTTTCTATCTTCTTTCAAAAGATTAAGGACTGCATTGAGATAGATTAACAAAAAGACAATCGGTAATTGATAGGTAAAAGCTCCTGCATACCAATAAAATGTTTCCCCAAAATCGGGTAAGTAATTAAAATAAAGAAATAAAAGAATCCCAAAAGACAAATTACTGTTTATAGGCAGTTTAAAAGTTTCTACACTATTTTTAATTAAGACTTTAAGACTCCATGCGGTTGTTATAATCAAAAAAATAGGCAGTATGAATGCGTATCCTAAATGTCCGTATGATAAAGGATTAAATGTTGATATTGCCAACGAAGCCATATATCGACCGGACCATTCGTAATACCATTTTAATTGTGCATCTACAAAGCCGTGTTCTATAAATGAACTTGCATAAGCAAAATCATCCCCTATGGGAACGTTGAAAAAAGACAACATTAAAAAAGGAAAAACAGTAAATAATACTATAATATTTCCTAAATTTTTCTCACTTTGAATGAGTCTCTTCAGATTTTGCAACATCATTTTCAGATTTGTAATAGTCGTTAATAAAATAAATAGGTCGTTTTTTGGTTTCAGAAAAAATAATTCCCAGATATTCCCCTAATACTCCAATTGCTAAAAGCTGTAATCCTCCTAAAAATAAGATTGCTGTCATCATCGAAGGATAACCTGCCACAGCATCTCCGTAAATCAAAGCTTTAAAAATCACCTTCACTAAAAACAAAAAAGAGAATAGTGAAACTAATATCCCTACTATAGAAATTATTCTTAAAGGTTTTATAGAAAATGCAGTAATTCCTCTTATCGCTAAATTTATCAGTTTAAAATAGTTCCATTTTGTTGTTCCGGCAATCCTTTCGTCTCTTTCATAATAAATTGCTTTTTTCTTAAAGCCTATGAAAGAAAACAATCCTTTCATATTGCGTTCCTTTTCTTTTAAAGTTCTCAACGCTTCAATGGCTTTTGTACTCAACATTCTAAAGTCTCCGGTATCTTTTTGTATAGGAACTGTTGACATGTAAGCTAAAATTCTATAGTACCAATATGATGTTGTTTTTTTCAACCATGTTTCGCCTTTTCTGGAAATTCTTTGCGCATAAACATCATCATAACCATTTTCTATCTCTTTAAGCATTTCGGGCAATAACTCCGGATTATCTTGAAGATCAGCATCTATAATAACCAAAGTATCTCCCCTCATATAATCTAACCCCGCTGTCATCGCAATCTCTTTACCGTAATTACGAGACAAATCTACAACGGAAACTCTTTCATCCTTTTCCTTAAGTTCTATTAACAGACTTAGTGTGCGATCTGTACTTCCGTCATTCACAAATAAAAATTCACACTTCGGGCTTATTGAACTACTAACGCTAAGTAGACGTCCATAAAGTTCATCAATACATTCCTCCTCGTTGTAGACAGGAATCATAATTGTTAAGTAGTTCACTTTACTCATATTACTAAAAGAATTTACGCTTTTTTAATTTCAATTTTATGTAATCCGGAAACAAAAATAGACGTTATCATCAAAAATAGCCCTAATAATCCAAACAAAGGCCTATAGATATAAAGGTGTTCTCCAAAGAACAGTGTGACTAGCATAGCCCAAACCATCCCATTCAATGCTAATGAGAAATCTTTATATCGATCAAACTTTATCCTGAAATAACTAAAAAGCCAACCAAAGTATAATACAAAACCGACTAACCCGGTTTCTTTTATCACCTGTAGATACATGTTATGCGCTGATAGTCCTGGCGCCTTATCAAAACGATTCATGAAACCTGCTCCGAAAGGGATTATCAGTGGATTTTCTATAATATAAATTGCATTAGTAATTGTCAATTTATCTCTTCCTGATCCTAGGTCTGAATAATAATCCCCTACATCTTTATCTTCTTTTTGATCTCTTCTTAATTTTGAATATATCCTGTTTTCTAAAGTTTCTTCCATACTTAAGCGTAAATCAGGATTAATTGTGATTATTGTAAAAAAGATTACGCTAAAAACTCCTGCCACAACTGTAAAGCGCCTCGGGCTTCTCAATGCAAAGTAAAGTACAAAAACGCCTAATGCAACATAAGATGTTCTGGAACCGGAAAGTATTAATATATAAAGATTAAGAAGAATTGCTGAATAGAGTAATATCCGATTAATCTTTATCTGTCTTTCTAAAAATACCCCCATACACATTGCAAAAGAAAAAAAGGTAGTCATTCCTAGAACAATTTTATTGGGACCTAAAGTTCCTGATAAAAATATACCATAAGCATCTTTATAAGCATCACTCCATAAAAAATTCACAATTCCTAAATTCTGTAAAAGAACTATTAAACTACAAAGAATCGATAAAATAATTATTAAATAAACTCCATTTTTTTGCACTTTTTTATCTAAACAAAAAATATAAAAAAATACTGCTGAAAGGTAAAACACAATAAAGTGATATAAATACAATATAACTTGTAAAAAAGATAATAGCGCACTATTGTAAATATAAAAAAATAAAGATATTACCATTGTCATCATACACCAGTAAATAAACTTTTTCAGAACTTTTAGATACGTTACTTTATTCGTTATATAATTGATGAGTTTATGATTTTTATAATAATAATACAAGATAAATACTCCGAAAATATCATACAATCGAAACTCATTATCTCCTTTAATACTATATTTTAAGACTGGTAAATTATAGAAATACGATAATATCATTCCGTAAAGTACAAACAATAAAAGTTTGTCTTTAATAAGATTTTCCAAAACCTTTTTAAAAACAGTGGATTGGTTTGAGTTGCCAGAATTTAATTCTTCTTTTTCCATTTTCAAATTCCATTTTCACTAGCTATAATTCGTAAATTAATTCAATAATTGAATGTAATTCGAAATAACGCTCTCTGCACTATAATTTTGCTTTATTTTATTTTTAAGGTTTACTCCCAGTTCTTTTATTTTTTCTAATTTTTCCGGTTTTGCCAATTTACATAAGATATCTTTAATTTCTTCTTCTTGTAATGGATTAAAAAGTAATCCTGTTTTTCCGTTTTCAATAAGATTTGAACAATATCCCACATTCGTTGACAGAACTGGCAATCCGCAAATTCCATATTCCAAAAGAGTAACTGGAAAACCTTCATAAGTAGAACTTAAAACTCCCACAGTACTTTGTTTCAAAATATTTTGAATATTATTACAACTTCCGTAAAGATATACTGTTTCTTGTAAATTGTTTTTGTTTATAAAATCTAAAATTTCCTGAGAGTAATTATCATTGAAAATCTTGCCAATTAAATGTACCGTCCAACCTTCTTTTTGAATGGAAGAATTAAAAAATGCTCTTAAAAAAGTAATATGGTTTTTAGGTTGTTTTAAATTAGCTAAAAAAACAATTTTTTTACCTTCTTCCCCTTTTAATATCGTTTGAGATTTTATAGATGAACCATTTTCAACAGAAAAATTAGGTAAATAAACTACTCTTTTAGCTTTCAATTGAGAAAGACTCCATGTTCTTAACTCTTCATTTACTGCTATGATTAAATAAAAAAAACGCGAGAATTCTTTAAGAATAAAATTTGCTTTGCTCTGCTTTGCTCTATCTCCATAATGATCATGCCAGATCAATTTGATCTTGGGTAAAGTCATTTTAATTAATACTGCCCAGAAAAAAGAGGAACTATGGGCATGAATATATTCTATTTTATTCTTTTTGCAAAAATGACGCAATTTCAATAAAGCATTAATATCAAAATGCCCTTTTTTATTCAGAAAAGAATAATGTACCTCCGAATTTAATTGTTCTTTTAAAAGTCCTTCTTTTCGTGTAGCAATTAATCCTGAAAATACAATATGCCCTGACAGTGTATTTGCATAGGTAACAGCCATACGTTCAGCTCCACCAGGCTCTAAACTGTCAATTAATTGGACTATTCGAATATTTTTATGTTGTGTTTTTATATCGTTTTATTTAGAATGTAAATATACTTTATAATGCTTTAGGAATTAAAAGTTTCCTTATTTCTTCTTCAAATTTATCCGTCGTAAATTGTTGTGACCACGTTTGAGCTTTTTGCGACATTTCTTGGTATAATTCTCTATTTTGCAAATTATCTAAAATGGTCTGAGCGTCTTGTTGTAATTTTTCAGTGAGTACAATGCCCCTATCTCCATGACCAAGCATATAAGAAACACAAGAAACCGGCGTTGCCAAAGGCACACATCCCCAGAACATAGCTTCTGCTACTACTTTTGGCCAGCCTTCACTCTTTGATGGCAATATTAAATAATCCGATTTTTGATAAGCTTGTAAAACAGCTTCTTTAGGTTGGTTCCCTTTTAGCTGAACATATTCCTTTAAGTGTTGTCTTTTTATATATTCCTCTAATTGCTTACGTAAAGTTCCTTCTCCATACATTTCTAAACTAACATTCTCTCCTGCTTCTTTCAATTTTTCTACTAACTGAATAACATATAAAGGTTGTTTTCCAGGGGATAAAGTTCCCACAAAAAGGAATTTTATTGCTTCCTGAAACGTTGAGTCCTGGGTGCTGAATTTTGAATTTTGAATTTCTGATTGACTATAAGTCGCAGTAAAAAAAGATTTGATATTTTTCGTTTGACCAGGCCATTCTCCATATACCAAAACTTGCATATTCTTTGTTAAAAATGTATTGCTTAATATCTTTCTCTGCATACGATAACTCCAAGGTTGTTTTGCCTTAGGATCCCAGTTCCCTGCATATTTCGTCGTTTTTTTCTTATTCGGATAAAAAATTTGTGCTATACTGGCTAATAAGCCTATATTTCCCGGACAACGCAGATGAATATGGTCTGCTGTTTTCATTGCCCTTACAATAATCCAAAAATTGAGTAGTGAATAATAAAATGCCTGAGGAATCTTTGTAACTGATTTTATATCGAATTCTTTTAATTCTATTGTTCTTAAGACCGGAAAAGAAATTTCATCAACTAATAATTTTCTATCATCCTTCCATATCGGACAACAAAATTGAATATGCCCTACATGACGAGCCCAAATTTTCATCTCTTTTTGATAGGGTCCATACATATATTGCCTTTCTTCTAAAAGGACTATTGGTGCTGATGATACAACTAATAATTTCAATTTATATCTATTTTTTTATAAAAGCTATTCGTCGAAGCCCTCCATTAAACATAACCTTCCGAACCTTTTTCTGAAATTTTAGATGCCGGCACACCTATCATCACAGCATTGTCTTCTACATTAGTTGTCACCAAAGAGCATGCTCCTATTATCACATTATTTCCTATCTGTATTTTTCCAGCTATTACAGAATTAGCGCCAACATATACATTATCACCTATTACGGGAACGCCTCTTTTCTCTCCCTGACCAGAAACTCCGATGGTTACTCCTTGTGAAATATTACAATTATTTCCAATAACAGTATTAGCATTCAAAATTATTCCTCCAAAATGTCCTATATAGAAAGAGTGTCCTATTTTTGCTGATGCAGGTATACTGATTCCTGTAGTGATTTCAATTAGTTTTTGCCAAACCAACATACATATCTGAAAAATTTGTTTTACTACAGGAAGCTTCATTTTATAAACACTATGTGCTAACCTGTATTGCATTATTGCCCAGAAACCTTGTGTAAAAAAAACAATGGAAATAAAATTACCTCCATATTTTTTGTATTTTCTATAGTCCGTTAATACTACCATTTTCTATTGACTAAATTAATTGTTCATAAAATACAATATTTTTTTCAACAATTGCCTCTAACTCAAATTTTTTAACGGCAGCAATACGAGCTTGTTTACTTATTGTTTTTGCTTCTTCCGGATGATTAAAAACCCAGCTGATTTTTTCAGCAATATCTTCTGGTTTATGGGGATTACAAAGTAGTCCAGTTTGATAAGGCTTTATTGTCTCAGGACCTGGCCCTGTCTCAGAAAAAACCACTACTCTTTCCATAGCCATAGCTTCTGGCGCTACTAAACCTTGTGTTTCCATGTGGGAAGGAAACACACAAACCTGAGCCTGTTGGTATATTTGAGGTAAATCAGTATGACTAACTGCTCCCATGAAAAAAACATTATGTAATTGATTTTCTGTAAATGTTTCTTTTAGAAATTTAATATACGATTTACCGTCCGTGAAAAACCAATCACGTCCGTAGATATAGAGTTTAGCATCAACAAATTTTTGTTTTACCAATTGAAAAGCTTGTATTAATTGCCTAACTCCCTTTTTTTCACAAACAGTTCCTGCAAAGACAATACTTTGAGGTTCTTCTTGATTTGTTTCACTAGGCTTAAATTGTTCAAACGAAATAGGGTAATTGATCAACTCCACTATTTTATGATGATAGCTCAAATATTTAGCCGTATGCGTTTTTACATATTCTGAAACCGCTATAAAAGCATCTGCTTTTTTAAAAGAACGTTTTTCTTGAAAACCTTTCCACCAATTTATACCGCGTTTTTCTCCTTCAGCAAAAAAATGATGTCCTCCGTGTAGGCGAATGACATATTTTATCTCTTTATTTTTCGGAAGAAAAGCTAATCCTAGCTCTGCTGTTTCTATAATACTAATAGGATTTTCAGTATGTACTTCTTGTATTTTTTTTGCTATTGCTTTACTATTGTTATACCACTGTAATCCTTTTGTTTTTTTCACCTGTAGTCTATAAATTTTAATTCCATTGACTATTTCTTCCTCATATTTATTTTCATAATTCAGTCCGATTACACTAACTGAAATTCCTTTTTCAACCAAGGTTTTCGCTATAGTTGCAATAAAGGTTCCTGCTCCTCCATGAGGAAAACCTTGCTTAGGAAATTCCGATGTTATATAACAAATATGCATAACTATAACAATATTTTTAATTCGTGATATAAACTAATAAAATAGCCTTCTTTAGTAAAATATTCTTCCCAAAGTTTTCTATTTTCTTTCAATACTGCTTCAAATTCTTTTTCTTCAAATCTATTATGGAACTTTAGAATTTCATTTTCTACTGCTCCAAAATTACTTTCCTCAATCTTTACTATATGTTTATCCCAATCGATTATATTTTCAAAAGGAAGCTTACAATCTGTGTCTACTAAAAGAGGTATTCTTCCCATTGCTAATGTTTCATAAAACCGAACTGAAAAGTTTCCTCCTCCACGCATGCAAAACGTATAAGGGTTTTGTTCTATATTTTTAAAAAACTCTGCTGTAGTTTTTTTTCTGTCTTGGTCTGAATTTAAACCCGCTCTATACTTTTTCCTAAAAATAAAATCCGTTTTAATTTGTGTTTTATTTTTAAGCTCCATTAAAAGTTGGTGTCTCTTTAAACTTGAAGGATAAAAAGATTGGAAATCTGTATGATCTTTTTTAATTATTCTTTTTACTAATCCTTTTACAAAAATTAAAAATTCTTTTATCCATTTCTTAATTCCTGATGCTGAATGTCCGACAAACCCTATCGTTGGCTGTTCTTGATGTTTCAATAAAGAGAAGGATAAATCCATTTTTAAAAGCGGATCCTCTATAAAAGGAGGCATTATAAAAGTTTGACAAGGGAATTTAGATTTAAATCCTCCTAAACGTATTGTGATTATATTTTCATCATGTATTGTCTTTCCTACATCTCCTGAAGTAAATACCAATATTTTTTTATTATGTTCATGAGCTTTTTGTAAAAAATGATTGAAATATGCCTTATCTTGAGAAGCAAATAAATATTCAACTGCTATTGGC
Organism: Flavobacterium sp. U410; assembly: GCF_053570605.1. Taxonomy (NCBI): domain Bacteria; kingdom Pseudomonadati; phylum Bacteroidota; class Flavobacteriia; order Flavobacteriales; family Flavobacteriaceae; genus Flavobacterium; species Flavobacterium sp. U410. Next base: position 206,120 of record NZ_JBSEFI010000002.1, on the reverse strand, counting down.
AACGCAACATAGTCTGCTTCACTTATATCTTGTACTATTTCATAATACGCTAAAAGTATTTCGTTCTTTTTATACAAATATTCAATTAATGGAAAAACATAACCAAAATGCGGGACATCTGATATTTTTTCAAAATCTGTATATATCTTTATTTTGTCCATTTTTAGTTTTTTAAAAGATTGCCAATAGCAACAGATGCATTATCAATAGGATGCTGTACAATTTTTTGCAACCATTTTTCTCTATCAGGACCAATATTTTTAGTATTGGAAAGAACTCCTTCCAGTTCATTTCTTATTTCAGACGAACTATTTAACCAACCTACGGCATTTAGCTTCTCCATACTTTTAAAATGTTGGTATCCATAAATAGTTTTTACAGACCAATTATCGTCTTTTACGGTATCGTAGTTTAAATAAAAACAAGGCTTATTGAATATTGCAAAATCATGTGCCATTGTTGATCCTAAATTGATCACAAACTCGCAATGACATCCTAAATTAACCTGTAAACCGATATCTTCAAATTGCGGAAAAACATATCCCCAGTTTTGACCGGATTTAGGCGTGTTCCATAAAGGATTAACAGCTATTATAATTGTTTCAAATTTTTTCAAAACTTCATCATATCGACCGGAAAAATCTACAGGACATCGTCTGAATATGATTTGAGGTCTGTTTCTTTCATCCATTTCAGAAACGGCTTGGGCAACATCTTGTAAATATTGCGGATCATAAGGTGATGTTTTTTCATCATCGCCACTAAAACAAATCCACTTTTTACTTGCATCCAGACCATTTTCTTTTGCAAATTCTACTCTGTTTTTTAGAAATCGTTCTTGTAAATAAAATTCAAATTGTGGTGTCCCTGTTATTATTACTTTATCAGATGGTATTTCAGGATAATAGATTTCCATTTCCTTTTTCATATAATCTGACCATACTAAGTATTTATCTGCTTTAACGGCCAGTCTTCCTTTGGGTAAATTATCCCAAGAATAGATAACTGATATTACTTCTATTCCTAGTTTTTTTGCGGCAATACAATAAGGCATTAAGCCGGCTACTCTTTGATGAGTAATGAAAATTTTATTAGGCTGTATTTCCTTTAAAAGTTTCTCTGCTTTTTCAACACTTTGCTGATTCCAGTATTTCTCTGAACACGACTCAAGGCTTAAAATCCTGCTATAGTTTTTTGAAGCCCAGATTCCCATGATTTCTGCCGTTTTATTCAATACTTTTTGTTTTAAAGACTTGGGATTGTAATTCCAATTTGTCAGTATTGTTTTGTTCTCAGAAATTTTTGCATTATTTTTCAATCTGCCAAAAGTTGCGGCTTCTCTAAAAAGTCTCGTCGTTAAATTTTCAGCAAAAATCCGAATTGGAAATGTTTGTATGGAAAATCCATGAGTTTTTTCCAAATCGTGAATAAATTCTTTAGGTAAAACCGTTCCTATTGTTGCTTCAATATTTTGATCGGAAATAACTTTTAAAATATTTGAATATAGATAATTTCTAACACCTACTCCGTCTGGAACCAAAAAAAGTATTTTCTCTTGCATTGTTGTGTTTATGTTTAAATATCTCTAAACTGTTTTTGATGGTTCAACATCCAAATATCTTGATTTATAAGTGATTTTAAAAATAATTCAGCACTATCTCCTTTTCCAAAATCGGATAAAGATGGAGAAATCGGATAGTTATCAATTGTTTGTAACGCTTTTTTTATTTCACTTTTAGAATAATCCACATTAACAATATCTGTATGCAATGCTCTGTTTTGTTGTCTTGTACCAATATTGATTATGGGTAAACCGTAATAAGGTGCTTCTCTGATTCCTGCACTGCTATTGCCTATAATAAACTGCGATTTTTTCAGCAAAGTCAAGAAATATTCAAATCGCAATGAAGGAAATACTCTAAATCTACTATTATTTTTTAATTGCTCGTATTCTGCTAAAATTGACTTGCTTCCTAAATCATTATTGGGATACACAACCACATAATTATGATCATCTTCTAATAACGCTTCTACAAAGCTTTTCGCATATTCTTGCATATAAGCAGCTTCTGTAGTTACCGGGTGAAACATGGCAATTCCATAATTTTGAAAAGGTATTTCATAATATTTCTTTGCTTCGTCTAACGATGGTAAATTATCTGAAAACATAATATCAACATCAGGAGAACCTATAACAAAAATAGATTCTTTTAACTCTCCCATCTGAACCAATCTTTTCTTTGCCAAAGCGTTTGACACGAAATGGATATGACTCATTTTACTGGTTGAATGTCTGATAAGTTCGTCTATTGTTCCTGAAATTTCGCCTCCTTCTATATGTGCAACTAAAATATTATTCAAACTTCCTACAATAGCTCCCGCTAAAGCTTCTACTCTATCTCCATGGATAACAATCATGTCTGGTTTATATTGTTTAACATATTCAGACAGCCCTTGAATCGTTTTGGCTAATGTTAAATCCATTGTCGATTCATCCGTATGATTTTTAAAAGTGTAAATATTTGAAAAATTACATCTTTCAACCTCAATTAAGGTATAACCATATTCTTCCTGAAGATGCATTCCGGTAACAAAAACAAGGGGCTCAAATTGTGGATTGTTTTCCAAAACTTGAATTAATGATTTTATTTTGCCAAAATCAGCTCTTGTTCCTGTGAGGAATAGTATTTTTTTCATTTTGGGTATGCTATTCGTGCAAATATAGACGATTAAATTGTTTTGCTTTATATGATAATGAACTTTTCAAATGATGATTTAACATCTTTTCTGATGATAATTATTCAAAATCTGAAAAGTCAAGTTGCTCATCATTTAAAATATCACGTGTTGCTTTTTTCCCAATAAGTGAGTTGAAATGTTCGGCTAAAATTTTACCGGTTCCCGGACGTTTTACCCAGATATTTTCTTTTGAGAATGTTTCGCCTTTTTTTATTTCAGCTATTGAGCAAACAGTTGCAAAAGCAAAATCGATAGTTACTTGTTCTTCTTTTGCCGGTTCTTTATGTCCTCCTCTCATTTGAGCAATTTCAGCGGAACTTTGTATTAATTCTTTACAAGCTTGTTCATCCATACTACACACAATATCCGGTCCTGTTCGATTCATGTGGTCTGTAAAGTGACGTTCTAATATTGATGCTCCTAAAGCGACTGCTCCTAAACAAGCGTTATTATTCAATGTATGATCTGACAGACCGAAAACTTTATCAGGAAAAGCTTGATGTAGTTCCATCATCGCTCCATAACGAACTAAATGAATAGGCGTAGGATATAAGTTCGTCGTGTGTAATAGTGCAACCGGCACGTTATATCGGTCAAAAATGGCTACTGCTTTTTTCACGCTTTCAATAGTATTCATTCCGGTACTTAGAATGACCGGTTTTCCAAATGATGCGATATGCTCTAACAGTGGATAATTATTACACTCGCCCGATCCTATTTTATAGGCTTCAATATCAAACTTCTTCAAACGATCTGCTGCTGCACGAGAAAATGGGGTTGAAATAAAAATCATTCCCTTACTTTCTACATATTTTTTTAACTCCAATTCTTCTTCTTCATTTAAAGCACAACGCTCCATTATTTCATAGATAGAAACATCTGCATTTCCCGGAATTACTTTTTTAGCTGCTCCACTCATTTCATCAGAAACAATGTGTGTTTGATGTTTCACCACTTCTGCTCCTGCTCTATGTGCTGCATCTACCATTTCTTTTGCTACTTGCAGTAATCCCTCGTGATTGATCCCTATTTCTGCTATTACTAATGGTGCATAATCCTGACCTATTTTTCTTCCTGCTATTTCTATGTATGGATTCATAATTTAAATGAATAGTAATTAGTGATTAATGTTTTTTTGCAATAAAAATTCTGCATATTCAAAATCGTCTTGCGTATCAATATCTACTTTTGCAAATGGATGATTTACAACCATTGGAAACGAATTTTCTTCTATTAAAACACCTTTTTTTATTACGTTGGCTTTTGCAATATACAATAAGCCATTTTCAAAATAAAGAGGTTCCAAATCTTGACTTCTCTGTCCGGGTTTGTAATTATAAGGAATAAATTTATTGGCTGTAATTTTCCCTAATTTATGTTCGTCACGAGAAACTGTAAATAAACTTTCTAACTTACTGTTATCGTATATTTCAAAGGCTTCTTCTAATAATAATTTTGGTCGTAAAGGATTGGTTGCCTGTAAAAGAACTACATTTTCAACTTCCATTTCTATTACTTCAAGAACATGTTGCAAAGCAGTTACTGTAGGCTCAAAATCACCCGATATTGAAGCAGGTCTATCAATTACTTTGGCACCAAATTCTAAAGCAATTTTCTTTATATCAGTATCATCCGTTGAGACATAAATTTCATCAATAAAGCTATGTTGCTTCGCAAATTCAATACTATGCGCAATGAGCGGCTGACCATTGAGCTTCTTTATATTTTTACCAGGCAAGCGTTTTGAACCTCCGCGAGCGGGAATGATTGCAATAGTTTTTTTACTACTCATCATCTTAAAATCTTTTCTCCTTTTCCAATTATTTTAAAAGATATAATTGCCAAACCAAATTTTACCAGCCATATTATATTTTGTAAATTTAAGACAAATAATAGCTTAATTTCCTGATTATACTTTTTTAAAATATCTTTCTTTTTATATAAATTAGGATATAGTTTTATCTGCTGTTTTAATAACATTAGCTTAGTTGAAATACTTACCTTTTTCTTACTCAATAGTATTTGATTTCTTTTTGTGTTTCCCAAAAACATAGACCAAGCTACTTTTTCTGAATTTTTTAAAGAAATACTATCTTGACTTGTAACTACATAATAGTACAAGTATTTATCTACTATTTGTATTTTAGGATTATGCAACAACATTCGAATATGAAAATCCCGATCTTGTCCTTTGAGAAGTTGTTCATTAAAAAGTTCTTCTTGGCGTTCCAGAAAACTTCTTTTCCACATAGGATCAAACGTATACCAACTGATCTTTAATGTTATAAAATCTTCAATTAAATTATCAGAAAGTTTAGTTCTGTCTTCATACTTAATTACTTCATTAACATTTGACCTTGTTAGTATAGTTTTGGAAATAACTACATCGCAATTTGTTTCTTTGTCAAATGTATTTACTTTTTCTTTGATAAAATCAGGATGTAGAATATCGTCGCTATCTACCCAATTAATATAATTTCCTTTACTAATTTCAAAACCATAATTTCGAGCACCATTCCCTCCTGGTTCATGGGAATCGGGTCTTTTGTAATATTGAAAACGAGTGTCTTTGGTAACCGCAATATATTCTAAGATAATTTCTTCGGTAGCATCAGTACTTTCATCATCGACCAAAATACATTCCCAATTTAAATAGCTTTGACTACTTATGGATTGAAGCATTTTAGTTATAGATAAAGCTCTATTATAAAAAGGAATAATTATGGAAACCAAAGGATTCATTTCTAATTATTTTGTAGTACATCAACAGAAAACTCGTCAAGAAATATTTTTTTGTTTTGCTTAATTTCTTCAACTGACCAATTCCACCATTGCAATTCCTTGATCTTTTCTATTGTATTGTTATCAAATCTATAACCTATTACTTTAGCGGGTGTTCCTGCAACTATGCTAAACTCCGGGACATCTGCAGTAACTACGGAATTTGCAGCAACAACTGCTCCATTACCAATAGTGACACCTCCCAATATCACACATTGCGCTCCAATCCAAACATCATTCTCTATAACAATATTTCCTTTTGAGGTTGTTTCATTGTCCCATTTTTCTTTGAATAAATTTTGTCCAATGAAGTATGTTGTTATTTTTTTATGATTATGGTTGAATGTCTGTAATGTCACATTCCTAGCTATGGAACAAAAATTACCGATAATAACTTTTTGATTGCCCGATATGATATTCATATTAGGTCCCCAAAGTGACGAATATCTTCCTACGGAAATATTCCCTTGTAAAGTGGCTCCAAATACTCTACAATTTTCTTCTAAACTGATAATTCCATTGAACTTCGAATTTTGTATAAATCCGTTTTCTTCAACTCGAATTTCGCCTGATAAAGTAGAATCTTTGACCGTAACATTAGGATTCAGCACTACTTTTTGCCCTATTACAGCTCCTCTTAACGAAGCCGTAGGCGATACAACGGCTCCTTTTGCTACATTATTAACTTTTGCTAATAAATTCTTGAACTTTATGAGAAAAAAGTTTACCAAAATTAACTTTATGTTATTTTTTATATTTTAGCTTATCTCGTTGAACTTGCTCAATAGCTAAAATATCCTGATTTTTATAATGAAGTGCTTTATGTACTGCTTTTAAATCACGACATAATTTTCTCATTCCTTCCGGTTCTAAAGATGCTGCATGGTCAGTTCCTTTCCATGTTCTGTCTAAAGTGTAATGTCTTTCTATAACATTAGCGCCTAAAGTATATGCTGCTACATCAACTGCAATTCCTAAATGATGCCCTGAAAATCCGATATGTTTTACTTTATCTCCGTATTTTTCAATCAATACATTAATGTCTAACAAACAAACATCTTCGAATGGCACCGGATAACCTGAAGTACAATTATAAAGCACTAGATCTTTATTTCTTCCTTTATTAACAAAAAATGACACTAATTCTTCAGTCTCATCTTTTGTTGTCATTCCTGTAGATATGTGTATCTCACCTTGATAATGATCGCACAACCATTCTAACATTTCATAGTTGTTATTACATGCTGATGGTATTTTGATGAATTCCGGCTTTAATGCCGCTATCTCTTTTGCCGAAGTTGTATCCCAAACAGAAGTAGAATAAACAATACCAACTTCTTCACAATAGGCTTTTAATTCTCCGTGCTGTTCTGCTGTAAATTCTAAATATTCGCGATGTGCACCGTAGGTATTTCCATAAGAATTAGCAGGATTTGGATGAGGAGCATTATATTGTTCTTCTGTTAATAGCTCTTTATTATTTCTTTTTTGAAATTTAACAGCATCTGCATTACAGAAAATTTTAGCCATTTTAATTAATTCTTTGGCTATTTCCATTTCTCCTTTATGATTACACCCAATCTCAGCAATTACGTAGGGGTTTTTATATTCTCTCATTTTTTATAACAATTTGTCTTTAAACAAAGGAAGTGATTTTATTATTTATTTACAATGGAAAAATATTATTCTTATGTAAATTAAAATCTTTTATTGTATTTCATTATCCATTCACAAGCTTCTCTGATGGCACCATTTGCTGCTTCATGATTCAAAATCACATCTACAAAAGGTTTAACCGCTTCTGTTGCATCGTTAGGTGTTAAGCTCCACCCAACCGTACATAAATTAGCCAGATCGTTAACATCGTCTCCTATATATGCTAAGTCGCCCCAAGAAGTTTTATGTTCTCTAATAAAGTTCTGCAATAATGCATATTTATCTTTTACACCTAAGAAAACATGTTGTATTTGCAATTTTTTCATACGTTGTGCTACAAGTTCTGAGTTTTCAGAGGTCATAATAACAACCTGCACTCCAAACTGACGTAAAATTTCCAAGCCCATCCCATCTCTCATATCGAACTTTTTCAGAGCTTCTCCTTCTTTACTGTAATATACACAACCGTCTGTAAAAACCCCATCTACATCTAAAACCAAATAGTTGATTCGGTTTTGTTTTTTCTGTTTAATTTGACGTTCGGCTAATAATTTTTCAATTATTTCCCAATCTGTTAAACTATCTATTTCTGTTAAAGTTTCTTCAGGCATTTCAACCAAACCAATAGTGCCGCTCACGCGATTTTTTGATTGCATAAACGATTCTTTTGTTGTTGCATAAACCGCTCCGTTCTCGATATGCAATCCTTCAAAATCCTGTCTTCTTGGTCTATTAAAGACATCATAATTTTGCGGAGTTCCTGCTGGTGACCAAGTAAATCGGTGTGTTTTTACTACGGATAAAGCTGAATTGTAATTTTCTTTACTAATTAATTCTAATGCTTTATTGATATCTTCAGAAGTAGTCATAGGTGAGGTAGCTTGCAGCAGACACAATATGTCAAAATCATATTGTACATTTTTTGCAAACTCTAACATAGCACTTTCTGTTGAAGCTGTATCGTTTGCATTTTCGTCACTACGTAACATTCCTTTTACTTTTGAAGTCCAATGGTATTCTCTAACAATAAAATCTAAAATTTCCTGATCGTCTGTAAAAATGTAGATTTCATCTAGATCAGAGAAGACAGCAGATCCTAATGCCCAAGCAAAAAGAGGACGTCCCAACATCTTCTTTTTATTTTTTCCCGGAATTCCTTTCGATCCTTTACGCAAAGGAATAATAGCTACTTTTTTCATTGGTTATTCCAAAATATTTTTATTCATGATTTTTAGGAAGTCTTTCTCAAATGTATCTGATTGTACCGGAAGCAGAAAAGCTTTGTTGTTCTCAATAAGATATGGAAACGTCAACGCTCCTTCTTCTCCTAAAAATACCGTTTTTATATTAAACATTTCTGCTTCTATTGTAGTTCCTGAATAATACGTCACATGTAGAATTGCTTTACTTAACAATAAAGGTAACGGATCATTTGTTGCTTGCTCTATATTAACATTTTTTTCTAAACCTTGCAACTTCAGAAACTCTTTTATTTTCTCTTTTTCTTCTAAACCTCTAGGATGTAATCTAATCATCCACAATTTATTACTTTCTTTAATTGTTTTTATGATGTTGGGATGAAAAAAATCTTCAATGGTATAAGGGAAAGTTTGTAAGCTATATAAAATATAATCTTCAAACTGGTATTTTTCATTTTGTCTTTTCCAAAAATCTACCCAGAAATTGCCAGTAACGAGTGTTTTATATCGTTTACTTTTATTTGCCCAGTGTTGTATTATTTCACTACTTTCTTTATTCCAATTCCAAAAGGTTTCAGGAAGTGCATCATAACCTTCTGAGGGAATTACAGACCAATTAGAATACGCCATGTGAATATCTGATTGAGGTCCGTGTTGATATTCAATTGTTTTTATTCCCAACTGATTAGCGGCAGTAACTAAAGCCATTATTTTTTCCGAATAATAGCACAATATAAGCACCTGTTCTATTTTATCTTTTGCTTTTAGAATTTCTTTAAAAAATGCTACTTTTTTCACAAAATCAGCTGCTTTGGTTTTGATTTGTTCTATGTTAAATCTTTCGGCAAAAGAAGTGGTAATAGCATTACTTTGTAAATAAGAGATAAAATCCTGATACCCTTCTAATACTACATTTGTGTTGCTATTTTTTGTATTTACGTAATTCTTTAGATACTCATTAAATCGATATACATTTTCTTTTTTATATTGATTCGTAACAAATGAATCATCGTATTCATAATAAAAGTAATCCTCTTGTATTCCTTTATCTTCGATAAATACATCAAAATACTTATTAAATCTGTTCTCTTTATAATCGACTCTATGCCCATCAAATGCCACAAACAAATATTTTTTATTGGGCAATTTGTTTAACCACGTATTAAATTTTCCTGAGAAGAAAAATGTATTGTAAATTTTAGAATATAATTTTTTTACTTCTTTTTTAGTTTTGTTTTTTACTTTTTCCAGAAAAGATTTGCTTTTTTTATTCTCTGTTTTATTCTTTTGCTCAAACTCTACTTTTTGAACCAAATAAAAATAAAGTTGTATTCGAATTACAGGCCATAGATGAATTGCGTTAACTTTCCAGTTATTTACACTGAATTGGTTTTCCATTTGAATAATGAAATCCCTGATATCTGCTCTATTATTAAGCGATTTATTTTCCATTGGTTATAATCGTCATATTTCTTGTAGCTCTACCATTCTTTTAAATTTGTCTGACTTTATGATCAATTCATCAAAATTTCCTTGATCTGATAAACGTCCCTGATCCATTAGACAAATTACATCAGCACTTTTAATTGTTGACAAACGATGCGCTATTATGACAATAGTATAGTTTCCTTTTAACTTATCTATATTTTCCTGAATTTCTCTTTCTGTTTCCGAATCTAAGGCAGATGTTGCCTCATCCAGAATCAAAATGTCTATTTCTTTATAGAGCTCTCTGGCTATTGATATTCGCTGCTTTTGTCCTCCTGAAAGGTTAATTCCATTATTACCTAATAATGTATTTTCTTTTTCCGGTAATTCTTCTATAAACTTTTTTATAGAAGCCTGTTCTATTGCTTTTTGAAAGCGTTTTATATTTTCTTCATTCGGACTATCCCAAAAAGTAATATTATTGAAAATTGTATCGCTAAACACAACTGGTTCTTGTGCAATATAACCAATTCTTTTTTGATAAGAATCCAAATTAATTACATCTAAGGAGATTTCATCAACCTTGACATGACCTGATACAGGCTTTAGCAATCCACAAATTATATTGACAATAGTTGTTTTTCCACTTCCACTTTCTCCGACAAATGCTACAGTCTGATTTTTTTGTATCGAAATATTTATACTATCTAAAATTGTTCTTTTACTATCATAGCTAAAACTAACATTTTCTAAAAGAATCTGATTATTGAATTTGTCTACATTTTGATTCCCTGTTTGTTCCGCTCCCTCTTGAAGTTCCTTTTCAAACGATTCCACACTTTCAAGAGATCCTGAAACCGATAAAAAAAGATTATAACTATTTTGGAAACCAATTAAAGATGTAAGAGCTCTATAGAAAAAAAGTAAACTGACCATTACTGCTGCCAATTCTCCTCCTAACAAATAAACCTGAACTAAAATGACAAGACAAACAACAATTACTAAAACGGGTTCCCTGGTAGAAGCTACTACAGCATTAAGCAATCCTATTTTCTTATTATTCTTTTCGATGTTAAGGATAGCCGCTTCCATTTTTTTAGCATACACTTCCAAAAATCCGGTTGCTTTTAGATATTTAAAATTGGTCAGATATTGAATAATTAATCCTTGATAGTCACTATTATTTTTACTTAATCGTGAAGATTCTACTTTTGTTTTTTTGTATACTGATCGGTATAACAAATTTGTAAATAAACCTCCCAAACAAACTAACAAAGCAAATCTCCAGTCTACTATAAACACAAAAACAACATATACAACGGTCATAAAAATTTGCTGAATACAAGTTGCATAAGCATTATAAGCATTAGACACTCTGCTTACTTCTGTAGTAAAAGAATTTTGAATTTTACCGACATCTGAAACGACAAATTTTTTAAATGAGAATTTTGAAAACAAATAAGACAGCCGTAATCTTAATTTTGATACAAAATACTGATTAACTGAAACTTTATAAGCGTTTGTTAGATAATTAAACACTCCTTTTAAAACAAAAATTGTACTTAGCGTCAGTAAAGCTATCTTCAAAGAGAACTCTATTCCGATTTTATTAAAGAAATTGAGTAAGAACTCAAAATTTTCAAATTCGCTTCCTTTAACGGACTCCATTGTACTTGAATCGGCAAACTTTATTAACGGTAAAAACATCGTCAATCCGAAAGCATCCAAAACTCCAACAACTATGCTCAACAGAATAACTATAAACAACCTAGTTCCTAGATATTTATAAAAATAAGCAAATGAGGAAAAATATTTTTTTATGGTCTTTTTTACTAAACTCATCTCAAAACCTCTGTTAGGGGTATAAATCGTACCAAAATTAAACTATTTTAAAGAAGCAGCAAATTTATTCCTCATGAGATAACGATTCATTCTTTCTTTATGCAATTAATACTGTAATTGTTAATTATTAATTAAGATTAAGAGCCATTAAAAGCAGTAACATATTGATTTAAAAATAATAATTCTACTATTTCATTCTTTTCAACTAAAAAAAGAAAAGCATATCTTTGCAAAAAAATGGTATGTTTTCATTTCTAAAATCCAAACCCAAACTGAAAGAACTCATTCCTGAAGGCTTTATTGACATTCATTCACATGTTTTACCAGGACTAGATGACGGTGCTCAAAACATAACTGAAACAAAGTTTTTATTGCAGGAAATGACCACCATGGGATTTTCAAAAATTATAACAACTCCGCACACTAAAACTAATGTCTGGGAGAATTCTTCAATTCTTATTAAAGAAAATTTAAAAGAAACCTCCAATGTTCTTGATTTAGCAAATTCAAGAATATCGTTAGATTGTGCTTCTGAATATTTCATGGACGAAGAATTTGTAAAGCGTTTCAAATCAGAAAAACTATTAACTTTAAAAAACAATCATGTCTTAGTTGAGATGTCTTATTTGAATGCTCCTCTACAATTGTATGATTTTCTATTTGAACTCCAACTGGAAGGATATAAACCTGTATTAGCTCATCCCGAGCGTTATATGTATTTCCACAACAAGCCCGAAGAATACGAAAAGCTTAAAAAATCCGGATGCTTATTTCAAATCAATTTACTTTCTGTAACTGGATATTACGGAAAAGATGTTATGAATATTGCTGAGAGTTTACTTAAAAGGGAACTAATCGATTTTACAGGTTCAGACATTCATAATAAAGAACATATTTCTTCTTTTAATTCCTCTGTGAAAACGAAGACCATAAAAGAATTACAAGAGGCAATTGAAAACAATTCATTTTTCAACTAAACAATATCAAAAATATTTATAACAAAAAGAGAGAGCTAAGCTCTCTCTTTTTGTTATTCTTCAAACCTAAGGCTTAAAATATAATTTTATAACTTTTTTCATATCCGTTTTCCAAGACAACATTAACTATCAAAGCTGACTGAGTTTTAGCAATTGTAGAAATGATTAACTCTTTACCAGAAATATTTTCTTTGTTGTATAATTTTTTACCTAGAACATCGAAAACAGTAACACTTTTAATATCTTCAGTAGAAGCTAAAATGTTAATTTGATCATTAGCATATACTAATAAATCTTCTGTAGATAACTGATGAGCATCCGCTTTTAAAGCTGTAGAATAGCGCAATACAAAACGATCTTCAAATCTTCCCTCATTTAAGTTAACCAAATAAGGAGAACTTTTTAAATCGTGAATATAATTTGTCGCTTTATCTTCTAAATAAACTGATTGAGATTCTTGTAAAAACACACCATCCAATGCTGAAACAGCTATAGTATATTCGCCTTGCGCTGGCACAACAACACCTAAAGGCACTTGATCTTGATCTGTAAAAGGTAAACTTCTGCCTTGAATAGATAAAACTTTATCATCTACTAATGAATATAACTCATAGTCTGCTTTTAACCCTATAGCCGGCGCATCAAATGTAGGGTCAAATGTATTAGAAGCACCTGTTGCATAACCTACTAAAGCATCACTTGAAACTCCTGAAGCATCAACTAATTTCAACCAAATTCTATGTTTTTCTACAGAACTCAAATCACGATTTGAATTAGATGTTCTATAAAATTGATCATTTCTAAGTGTATTAGAGCGCATTGTGTTGTCAAAACTCACATTTTCTGTTTGCGAATTCGCATCATTCATCAACACAAAGAAACTTTGTCCAGCAGCGATTTTACCATCATATCCAAACTGAGTTCCTCCTAATGCATTATATGTAATATAATCAGCTACACTATAGTTAAATCCATACTCTCCATAAAAAGGATTATCTGTACCATCTGACGGATCTAATCCATGAGTCCAGATTTTTACAAATTGATCAAGATTAGTTGAATTTGTCGATAAAAATACATCTGCATCTATAGCTGACGGATAAGGATTTCCTAAAAGATTCCAGTTATCATCATCTTTAGTCGCCAAAGTACATTCTGCACATACGCTATATGGGTCACTCGTATAAGTTCCTCTAGAAATTGGCACTATAATATTACCATTGTTAGGAACTCCCACAAAATTAGCTGTAAACATTGACGGAGCTGCACCAAATCCATTTGGTCCACGAACAATATACCCTTTCCCTAGAACCATAGTTTCATTTCCTGCAGCCCAATTTCCTGACAATCCTGAGATTGAAGGTATCCATTTATAAATAAATCCAGTTGGCGTTGAAGGAGAAATAGCACTTGTAGTAAATGGTGATACCGGTGAAGACCAATATACATAATCTAACTTCTTAATAAAGGCATTACGTTTCATCGAAATGGTACCGATATTTGCTACATTATCAATTTGTATTAAACTTGCTGAATTTTCCAAATCAAAACTACCTCCAGTTTCTACTTCCACCCATTCTTTAACTGTAATAGTATTACTTGAAAGGTTATCTAAATCACCTGTTGGACTAACTGTAAGATTTTTAGCAAAAGCATCATAATCTGTTCCGTCTATAATAGCATGCGACGGTACGTAAACACAATTGTCTATCGTAGGTACTCCAACTGGTGCCCAGTTATTCGGATCACTCCAATTAGTACCAATAGCTCCTTTCCAAATTTTAGTATTATTACTAACATTAACATCTTGGTTAAAAGTACATCCATTATCTAAAATTGCACCTATTGTAAAACTAAAATTAGATTGCTCTAATTGCGCATATGTTGGTTTAACATAAACTTCATCAACAATAGTTCCCGATAAATAAGGTACTGTACAAGCCGCATCTGTATAAATATCTACAACAGGAACGCTTGTCCATTCAAAATCAGCAAAAGGTTTATGACCATAAAGCTTTATATTATCTAATGCAAGACCTGTCGTAAGAGGAGATGTAGCATCTCCACTTGTACCATAAGTATAATTATAGAATCTAAACTTTAAATTTGTTCTATTAACAAAAGCGTTTAAACTTACTGTTATATGTTCAAATTTCTGAGCACTCCCTAATTCTGAATTATATATAACTACCGTATTTGTGTAAGAAATACCTCCGTTTGTAGATACCTGTAAAAGAATACGTTCACTATTACTAGCATCTGGGAAACTTTTAAAATAGAAAGCATCAAATTCTAAAGTTAAATCCGTGAATCCTGTAGTATTCAACGAATTTGTTAATTCAAGTGCTTTAATAACAGGACCTCCAGAAGGAATATTTGAATCTAAATATCCAGAAACAGCTAAAGCGAAGTGATCTCCCTCGAAACCTGAAGATATCTGAGGTTTCCAGTTAGGAGTAAAATCAGGAATATATGAACTAGTTCTATTTTCAAACCTACCTACAGCATCATACGACGCTCCATTAGCATCATAATTTTTATGTGTAAACACACCTAATCCTCCTCCTTCAAAATCTTCATCAACCAAATAATCAAAAGCATTTCCTGAAGCCTCCACATGTAAAACTTCTTCACCACATAATGTCGGGGTTGACGGTGTGATCGTTAAATCTGCCGTAGACAATACCTCTGCATCAATTCTAGTTCTGAATAAAGACTCACAAGTTCCGTCAAGAGCTGTCACCCAGTATGATGTTGTTGAAGTGATAACCGGCGTATCCCAAACACCTGTTGGCGTAGATGCAATTAAGCTTCCTCCTGTTTGACTGCTGTACCAATTAAATCCAGTAACCCCTGCACTACCTGTTGCTTCAAGAGTTACAGCACCTTGACCACAGTTTTGCCCGTTTGTCACACCTGTTATTTTAGCCGTACAATCTGCAATGATTCTAATAGTATAATCTTCTGTTTCTCCATAATAGATAGCTCCTGTTATACCCCAAGAATCATCGATTGCATTTTCACAAGGAGCTAAATATCCTCCTCCATTATAATTTGTAGCAGGGTCACCTGTAAAAGGATCTATACCTTTAGCATTATTAACTCTTATTCTTAATCTATAATCTCCGGTAGCTTGCCCCGAAGGCACGGATAATGCAAAATTACATTTACGCAAAGGAACATCTGTAGAATTAAACACAACCTCAGTAGCTTCATCAAATATCCCATCTTTATCCCAGTCTACCCAAGCACTCCATTTACCTTTAGATGCAGGACCACTTGCCACCGCCAAAACGTTTGCTATATGACCTACCGGAATTTGAGCAATAGGAGTAACCACAGAAAAATCTTGATAGCCTATACTATTATAGGTAGAAGTATTAACTGCAGAATTAACAAATCCATCATAGATTTTAAAACTACTTATATAAATATTAGCTGCAGAGGTTTCTGTTATTGGAATACAATACCCGGGATAAGTAGAGCATCCAATATTTAAATCAAAACCGGAACAATTTGTTGAAGCATCAGATTTAAATCGTACTGTTAAAGATCCTGACTGTGATGTAATTTCCGGAAAAGAAAAACTAACACAGCTAAAAGAAGAACCATAGAAAGAAGCACTCCACAAAACTGTTCCTGAAGTGCCAACCCCATCATATATGATTAAGTCATCACCAGAAGCAGATAACTGCACATTCCCTGAAAGTTTTACATAATTACCAGGCACACCCGGATTAATAACAGTATATCCATCAGAATTATCAAGATAATTTGAAGTTCCACCATTATCCGTAATGGTCCCTGAACAAGTCGAAACCGAGTTATTTCCTGATGTAGGAACCATGAATTGGCTATATCCAAAAAAAGGAAGAATGATAAACACAAGTAAATAATAAGACCATTTTTTGCCTGCTCTTAAATTGTAATTTTTTCGCATATTACCTAGTTTTATAATGAAATGAGACTTAGTAAAGGTATTGCATTTTTTTTCTTTTCCAAAACAAAAAGCAATAAAAAAATTAACAAACAAAGATCAATTACCTGAAAAACCAGCTTTTAAAAGTTTTTATATCTAAAATATATTTTATTTGTTAAAAAAAACACAAAAAAGATATTTTTACTTATTTATATAACTTTATCAGTCTTTCACAACAAAAGAGAAAGATTAATTTCACTTTTTACTTAAAAAGTTCCATCTCCTCTTTTTGTTTTCAGGCTTATAATATCCATAACTATACCCATAGCCATACCTTTTTCCTACCTCAACATCATTTAACAAAATGGACATATTAGGCAATTTCTTTTCATTATATAAATTAAGCGGGAAGTCAAGCATTCTTTTATCAAGATAATTTGCTCTTACTATATATATAAATGCATCTGCATGTTTTACTATTTCCAAAGTATCTGTCACTAAACTTAAAGGAGCTGTATCTACAATTATATAATCATAAATGCTTTTTACTTCTTTAAACATCCCTTCTACTTTGGAACTCATAAGTAATTCAGCAGGATTAGGAGGAATAATACCTGAAGGTAATATATCTAAATTCCTAACTTCTTTAGAAGAAATTATATATTCTGTAATCGATCTTTCCTCCCTATCCGTCAAGAAATTAGTAAACCCTTCCTCCGGCATATCAAAAAACTCATTTAATTTGGGGTTACGAATATCCATCCCCATCAGCAATATTTTTTTATCTGTATTTGCAATAATTGAGGATAAAAAAACCGAAATAAATGTTTTTCCTTCTTTAGGATAGGTCGATGTTATAAAAACAGTTCTTGCATTTCCTTCAACTACTCCATTAAGCAAAAAATTCAAATTTGTTCTCACAATCCTTAAAGCTTCTGCTGTCGGCGTTTTATAAAATACATCATTAGGCATATTAACCGAATCTAATTTAGGAATTTCTCCTAAGAAAGGTATTGGCAAGACACCTTCAATATCTAATCTTGATTTTACTTTTGTATTTAATAAGTCTAATAAATACACAATCATGAAAGGAATTAGCAACCCTAAAACCAGACTACCCATCAAAATCATACTTCTATTAGGGGAAACCTGTCCTGTGGATTTAGCTTCGTCAATTACTTTAGCATTAGGTTCTGTAACAGCAAGAGAAATTGCTGTTTCCTCTCGTTTTTGAAGTAAATACAAGTATAAAGCTTCCTTTATATGTTGCTTCCTGTCTATGTCTTTAAAAATCTTCTCTTGAGTCGGAATCTGAGAGATTCTTCCATTCAAAATTGCACTTTGACGTTTAACATCTCTTAATTGGATATTCAAACTTGTTTCTAATTGCTTTAAACTAACAACTAAATTTTGCTTTAAGGATTCTATTTCTTTCTCCAAAGATAACACTACAGCATTCTGTTCTCCTGCAGTTTTTACAAATTTATTTCTCTTTAACACTAAAAGATTAAACTCTTCTATCAATTTAGATGCTCCTTCTTCTACAGGAATAATATTAGAAGGCATCAAATTAAACTGCTCATTATCCATTGCAAAGTCAAGCATTGTTTTTGTTACTTTAATTTGCGTTTCAACTTCTACTCTTTTTTTCTCTGCTTCACTTGTATTTTCTAAAAACAGTCCTGCTTCTGAGACAATATCTGTTACATGATTTTTTCTTTTGAAAACCTCAACTTCCTCTTCTACATCTTTTAATTCCTCTGAAATAATGTCTAATCTATTTTCGATAAATTTAGCGGTATTTTCTGCAACGAACTTCTTATCTTCAATAGCATCTTTATTATAATTAATTACTAATCCGTTCAAAAAATCTTCTGCCCTTACTTTTACCTGATCTATAATACTTAATTCTATTACGCTTGTGTTTTTACTCAAAACGGAAGCATTAAGCTTGGCTTTGAATCGCTCTGCAACTAAACTTACCGGAAGAATTTGTATTCCTATATTATACTCTTTAGAAGTAACAAACAATTCATTCTTAACGATAATCGCTTTGTTTTTACCTAAAGAAAAAGGCATGTCGTATTTGTAAGTTCCTATCAGTTCATCAGACGCTGTATACAAATTAAAACTATCTGCTGAAGAATTTTTAAACTTATAATAATAAGATGTTGATACAAACTCATCACTTGTTTCTACAAACAAAATTTTTATAGGCGAAATCTTATACAGTTCTTCCGATCTGACTCTCCCTAAATTAAAATATAAATAATTCAATTCCAACTCTTTAATTGTTTCCTGAATTATCCCTCTGGATTTTATTACTTCAACTTCATTGTCAACATTATTCTTTATATTAGACAATATATCTAAATCTGAAAAAGCAGAAAGTTCAGAATATATACTTCCTTTTCGATCATCTTTAACCAAAATAGTCGCCACAGCTCGATACTGAGGAATAGTATATCTTAAATAGACATACGCCATCAACATAGCCATTG
Organism: Flavobacterium sp. U410; assembly: GCF_053570605.1. NCBI lineage: Bacteria > Pseudomonadati > Bacteroidota > Flavobacteriia > Flavobacteriales > Flavobacteriaceae > Flavobacterium > Flavobacterium sp. U410. Next base: position 187,078 of record NZ_JBSEFI010000002.1, on the reverse strand, counting down.
TAACTCCAAAAAGAAACCATTTCCAATTCTTTACATATTTAAGTAACTCTTCTTTAAGATTAAAATTTGAGTTATTCCCTAGAGTGGTCGTTATTCTATGTTGATTTTGATCTTGCATATATATTATCTCGTTGCCAGGGCTATTATTGTAACTATTAAAGAAAGTGCTGAAATTCCAACAGTTATATTTGGTCCTATTGCTGAAGAATTTACTTTGGTCTTATTAGGCTCAACGTAAATTACATCATTCTGTGTTAAATAATAATAAGGAGAATTAAAGTCTAATTTTGTTAAATCTATTCTATATATTTTTTTAGTTCCTTTTTCTTCTCTTATTAGTAACACATTATCTCGCCTTCCATAAATAGTTAAATCTCCAGCTTTCCCTATTGCTTCTAAAATTGTGATTCTTTCTCCTGATATATTAAATGCTCCGGGATTATTAACTTCCCCCAAAACAGAAACTTTAAAATTCAGTATTCTTAAATTGATTATGGCATCCTTAACATGATTCTCTAATGCTTTTTGTATTTCCAAAACCGCTTTTTCTTTTGTCAATCCTGCTAATTTAATTTTACCTACAAAAGGGAAGTCGATATAACCTTCTCTATCTACAAGATATGTTTGTGTACGAGAAACCTGACTAGCTTCTTCTGAACTTCCTTGCAAGCTAAGACTTTTCAAATTATAAGGTTCTGCTACAGCCGGGTCTTCTGACAAAACGACAATTAACAAAATATCGTCCGGTTTTAAATATGTTTCAAAATTAAGCTCCCCACCGGCACTTGAATCATTTTGCAGATACACAATTTTCTCTCGTGATGCACAAGACAATAAAAAAGTTGCTACTAAGAATAATATATAAAATTTACGCATAATAATCGTCCAATAGTTTTTTATCTAAATAGAATTCTCCTATTTATATTAAAAATAATCTTTTTTATCTAATACTTCGTGTATTGAATTCAAACTCTTAAATTCAGGAACCATTCTTTTCATGATTAGAACAGCTTGTTCAATATCCATTTTTGAAATCGCTTTTTCTAGCAACTCTATTCCTGCTTTTATCTCTTCAAATTTCTCATCTTTTGACTCAATAGCTATCATTATTTTTTCATGATAGGTTGGTAGCGTTTTGGATTTATCATTTAAAAGTTCTTCATACAATTTCTCTCCCGGTCTTAATCCAATGATATTAATATCAATATCTTGCCCTGGAACAAACCCTGCCAGACGAATCATTTTCTTTGCTAAATCTATAATTTTCACTGGCTTACCCATATCAAAAAGATAGATTTCACCTCCATTTCCCATCGCTCCGGCTTCCAACACCAATTGACATGCTTCTGAGATCGTCATGAAATATCTAATGATATCAGGATGAGTTACTGTTACCGGACCTCCTTCTTCAATTTGCTTTGTAAAGAGTGGAACAACAGAACCATTAGACCCCAAAACATTTCCAAAACGAGTTGTTATAAATCTTGTACAAGATACATTATTATGAATAGCATCAAAACAACGGGACTGCACATATATTTCAGCAATTCTTTTACTTGCCCCCATTATACTGCTTGGGTTAACAGCTTTATCTGTAGAAATCATAACAAAACGTTCCACTGAATATTGAACTGCTAAATCTGCTAAATTTTTTGTCCCCAAAATATTAGTAACAATAGCCTGATACGGATTTTCTTCCATTAATGGGACATGTTTATATGCCGCTGCATGATAAATCACTTCTGGTCTATACGTTTTAAATATATACTCAAGGCATTTTTTATCTTTTATATCTCCTATCAAAGATATTATTTCTGTTTTTGTTTCAAACTTTGTTAAGATAAGATTTAATCGATAAAGAGGTGTTTCGGCTTGATCTAACAAAATAATTTTCTGCGGATTAAATGCAATGATCTGGTAAACAATTTCTTCTCCGATAGATCCCGCTGCTCCGGTAACCAACAAAACTTTATCTTTTAATTGTTCCTTTATCTTGACGTCGTTCTGTATAACAATAGGGCTGCGTTCTAATAAATCTTTAATCTGGAATTTTTTAATTTTCTCTGATAGCTTTTTTTGCTTATTCCAATCAGAAATTGTAGGAAGTGTTAAAATTTCATATCCATTTTCTAAACACTGTTCTACAATTTTCAATTTTTCTTCATTATCAATTGATTTATCAGAGATAATTATAGCATTTGCTTTTAAATCTTTAAGAACATCTGCTACATCACTATTTCCATTAGAAACTACAGGAACACCCAAAAGTTCTTTTCTGAGTTTTGAATCTTTTTGATCTATAAATCCGACTAAACAATACCTTTTAGGTATTTCCGTACTGAGCGCATTTGCCAAAGCAACAGAATTAGGGTTTACCCCATAGATAGCGACTCTTATAAAATTATCATGAGCGGTCAAAAGATATCTTTCAAAAACAAATTTTACAGCAATTCTAAACGCTAATAATAGAATAAAAGATACAATAAAATTAACCGCCAGTAAAGGAATCAGAAATACTTTGTTTCCATTAATAAAATAATGAAAGTAATTAAATGCTACTAAAATCACAAAAGCGGTAAAAGTAGCCTGCAACAATCTTAAAGCATCTTTAATCGTTGAATAACGAATAATTCCCGCATAAGTTCGGTAAACAAAAAAGCAAAATAAGTTTGTAAAAATAATGATTGCATACCTTTGTGTTATTGAAAACACATCATAATTACCAAAGGTTAAATTTGAAATTATCAAATGCGTAATTAGTATTGCTATAGCCAAAAGAACTATATCAATACAGATTATAATCCACCTAGGCAGATATCCTAAATTACGAAAATGGCGTTGAAAAAAATCAACAATTCTTTTAGGTAATTTATTTTTAAAGGTGTTAGGTTTTTCATTTAACACTTTTTAGGTTTCTTTTGAGATTTGGTTTACAAATGTATTAAAAAAAAAAGGTTATAAGGAAACTTATTCAAGAGTTATTTCGAATTAAAAATGCTCAAAATAACTTTAGCAACTCTATCTAGCTCCGTTTGAGACAAATTGGATCCGGAGGGCAAACAAAGTCCTTCTGAAAACAGACTTTCACAGACTCCTTTTCCATAAAATGGGTAGCTTTGAAAAACAGGTTGTAAATGCATAGGTTTCCAAAGTGGACGAGATTCTATATTCTCTTCTTCTAAGGCTAAACGTAATGTTTCTCTATTAATTCCACAAACTTGCTCATGAATTACAATAGCAGTCAACCAATGGTTTGAAAAAAAATCTTCATTAGGCTCTGATAAGACTTCTACTCCTTCAATTTTTGCAAATATATCCTTGTAAAACTGATTTACATTTCTTCTTTGTTTTACTCTCTCATCAAGAACTTTCATTTGTCCTCTACCTATTCCGGCACAAACATTACTCAATCTATAATTATAACCTATTTCAGAATGTTGATAGTGAGGAGCATTATCCCGAGCCTGCGTAGCAAAAAAAACAGCTTTTTCTTTTAACTTTTGATCATGCGAAACCAATGCGCCGCCTCCCGAAGTCGTTATAATTTTATTTCCGTTAAAAGATAAAACTCCTATATCTCCGAAAGTTCCGCATTTTTTACCTTTATAAAAGCTTCCTAAAGCTTCCGCACTATCTTCCAAAAGAGGAATTTCATATTTATCAGCAATAGCCCTTATTTCATCTACTTTAAAAGGCATACCGTAAAGGTGTACTGCTATAATTGCTTTAGGTTTATTCCCTTGGACCATTCTATCAACAATTGCTTCTTCTAAAGCAACAGGACAAATATTCCAAGTATCAGGTTCGCTATCCACAAAAACAGGAGTAGCTCCTTGATATGCAATAGGATTGGCAGAAGCCGAAAAAGTCATACTTTGACAAATCACCTCATCTCCTGATGTTACTCCTAACAAGATTAGTCCTAAATGTATGGCAGCAGTTCCTGAACTCAATGCTGCTACATGTATATTTTCTCCTAAATACGTTTCTAAATCTTGTTCAAAACCATTTACATTTGGTCCTAAAGGTGCTATCCAATTTGCATCAAAAGCTTCTTTTACAAATGTTTGTTCCTTTCCTCCCATATGTGGAGAAGAAAGCCATATTTTTGAGGCTATCATATTATTTTTTGTATTGTCTTAATTATAATTTTAAAATCTTCGGTTAAGCTTTGTTTATAATAATATTCCAGATTCATTTTTATTTTATCCGGAAAAATGATTTCATCATTATACTGCAAAGGGTTTTCTTGCTTACTCAATAATAATTCCTCATCTGCATATTTTAGACTTGCTTCACAAGTTAATCCCGGCTTAAGTTCTAAAATCTTTCTGGATTCTCCGATTAATCTATCATAATATCCCGGAATATCAGGACGTGGTCCAACTATACTCATGTTTCCTATCAGAACATTTAACAATTGAGGAAGTTCATCTAACTTTGATTTCCTGAAAAAGGAACCTATTTTACTAATCTTTCCGGTTTGTTTATGAATCGTTCTTAACTTATAAATAGTGAATAGCCTTCCATATTGTCCTACTCTTTTCTGAGTAAAAATACCACTTGATTTAGTATCAAAAGCTGCAATTACTGTTGATGTAATGATTATTCCTCCTAAAACAATCAATCCAAATAAAGCCGACACTAAATCAAACGTTCTTTTCTTCATTCTAATCGTTATGAAATTTTATAGGCTTGGCCGGAATTCCCACAGCTGTACAATTTTCCGGCAATGACTTAGCAACAACTGCTCCTGCTCCAACAATAGTATTTTGTCCTATTGTTAGCTGATTTATTATTTTTGTCCCTGTACCAACATAAACGGCTTCTTCAATCAGCACTTCTCCTGAAATATTAACTGAAGGCATAAAAGAAGAATATGAATTTATTTTAGTATCGTGCCCCACAGTACACATTAAATTTAAAATCACAAAATCTTTAATTTCAATATTACAAGTTATAATAGTTCCTCCACAGATAATATTTCCCATTCCTATTTTTACATCGTCATTAGAAATTAAAACAGAAGGATGAATAATATTAGGATAAGACAGTTTGCTATTATTTTTTATATTCTTTATTATTTTTCTTTTAACAAGAGGATCGCCAATAGCCACTACTACATGTAAAGGCTCTGAAAAATTATTCAAATCTTCGATTCCTCCTAAAACGGGAAAACCATTTATAATTTTTCCTTTTTCAAAACCATCGTCAAAAAAGCCTATAAATTGATAGACCTCGTTGGGTTGCTTATCATTTATAGTATCAATTACTGTTTTAACTTCTCGTCCAAAACCTCCGGCTCCGATAATAACTATTTTTTCCATTATTTTGTATCAATGTTCCCTTTAAAATATTCCATTGTTGCTTGACCTTCTTGTGAAATCCCTTCTCTTTTCAACACTTTTTTGAGTGTAAAAATGATAATTTTTATGTCTAAGATAAAACTTAAATTGTCAACATATTCTACATCATACTCAAATTTTTCTTTCCAGCTAATTGCATTTCTTCCGTTTATTTGCGCCAAACCTGTTATTCCTGGTCTCACTTCATGTCTTCTTTTCTGATTTTCATCATATAAAGGCAAATATTGTACTAAAAGCGGACGTGGTCCTATGATACTCATATCTCCTTTTATTACATTTAACAATTGAGGAATTTCGTCTAATGATGTTTTTCTCACAAATTGCCCTACTCTTGTTAATCGATCGGCATCCGGTAAAAGATTCCCTTCTTTATCTTTTTTATCGTTCATTGTTTTGAACTTGATAATCTTAAATATCTTTTCGTTTCTTCCTGGTCTAAGTTGAAAAAAGAACGGCTTTCCCTGATTTGCAAATATCAAAAAGACTGTAACTACACTAAATATAGGCAATAGGAGCATAAAACCAATTACTGCTAATATAAAATCTAATATTCTCTTTATATATTTTTTATACATTTCTTCTCTGTTCTTTATATTCATTTAGAATAGCTTGCCAAACCAATTGCTGATCATATCTTTCAAGAATCATTTTTCTTGAATTATTTTTAAGCTTTTCATAGTATTCTTTATCCGATATTATCTTACGCATTACTTCAAAGATTGCAATTGTATTTTTGACCGGAATGATTATTCCATTCTTATTTTCAACTATGATTTCATTACAACCATTAATATTGGTCACAATTGAAGGCAAGTTCATAGCTCCTGCCTGCATCACAACATTAGGGAAGCCTTCTCGGTAGCTTGGAAAAACTAAAGCGTTACTAATTGAAAAATATGGCCTTACGTCTTTTTGAAACCCTACAGCAATTATTTTTGGATTGTTGTTTATTTCAAGTATTGTCTCAGGAAGTAAAGGATCTAATTCCATTTCAAAGTCTCCGACTAAAAGTAATTTTGTGTTTGTGTACCCTTTAGTAAAATCGGAAAAAGCTTTTGTCAGTTCATTTATTCCTTTGTCTTTTACCAAACGTCCTACATATATAAAAACAAAATCTTGTTCTTCTATTGCCAGCTTTTCCTTTAAAATTACTTTTTCTTGTTGGGATATGTTCTCATGTTTAAAATACTCTGTTTTAATTCCGTTAGAACTTCCATTGCCCAGTACTTTTAACTTAGAGGAAGAAGTAAACTTCTCTGCTAAAATAAAATCATACAAACCTTTAGAATTAGGATATACTTTAGTTGCACAAAAATAAGTTAACTTCTCTACAAAATTCAGTATTCCTCTCTTTATTCCTCTTGCTTCCATAAGCGGCAAACCTGCTACAGTATGAAAACGCAAGGGAACTCCAGCTAATTTAGCAGCTAACATTCCGACTATACCTGCTTTAGGTGTATGTGTATGTACAATTTCCGGTTTCTCCTGTCTGAATATCTTATAAAGACGATATACTGCTATTATATCTTTTAAAGGTGTTATTTTGCGGGTCATTTCAACAGAAAGAAAACGAACATTCTCTTTTTCTGCAATCTCTTGTAGATATTGTATATCAGAGGAGATCGCAATAACCTCATAAAACTGATTCATATAACCAAGCTGTCCTTCCAGTAACTTGTCAAGAGATACCGGGACTGTTGTAATACGAATGAGCTTTGTTTTCTTTGTCATTGTTTCGCTTTTTATCTTATTCTCCTGCCTTTTTCTATATATTTTTTATCTAAAAAAATACAATCATAAAAACACTCATTTATAAATTATTTCTACTTTCTTTAATGTATAACTGAATGGTGTCTTTCATATAATATAGAGCCCCTAAAAAGACTGTAAACAAAGATAAAAATTTATCACCTGATTTCTTATACGACATATAAAAGTCCTTAGTACAGAAAGCAAATCTCCAATAATTAATAGAAGCTCTAATTCTATACAAGAATGTATTCTTAGGATTTATTACAAGTTCAGAATATAAAAGTGTTGCATATTTAGGATATTTCCTTCTATTTCTAATTGAATTTGCAGACAATCCGTTCTTCTGGTATTCTGCAATATAAATTACTTTATTAAAAAATCTGAATAGATAACCCTCTGCAGCCATTCTATTCCAAATTATTGATTCTGCTACAAATCTTTCATTAGGAATTATTGGAAACTTAAATTTCTTAGAAATATCTGTCCGAACAATTTTAGCTAAATCTCCTTGTATTTTATATTTATTCCTACTTTCTATAACCGTAGACAGGAGTCCGTCGTTTCCTTTCAATCCAGTTCCTATCACATTCCTTTTTTCATCTTGCATCAGACCTACTATACCTACTATACGTTTATCCTCTTCTATGTTCTTTAGCTCTTGCAATATATTTTCTATAGAATCTGTAGGTAAATAATCATCGCTATCTACAATAAAAAACCATTCTCCCTGCGCTAAATCTAACCCCTTATTAATAGCTGTATGTTTACCGCCGTTTTGTTTTTTAAAATAACTCACACTGATTTTCTTGTCAGAGATAAATTCTTGAACAAGGTTTTCTGTTTCATCATTACTTCCATCGTCAACAATCAGCCATTCAAAATCCATACAACTTTGAGAAAGTAAGCTCTTGTATAATCTTTCTATAGTATAAGCTCTGTTGTAAGTAGGAGTGAATATGGTTACTTTATATTTATAGTCCATTCTATTTAAATTCTATAGCTAATGTAAACAACAAAGAGAAAAACAATACTATCCCCAAAAATAGATTTTGTTTAGGCACTAAGTATTTATCTTTCAGGATTGGATAACATAATAAAATTGGCATAATAAACCATGACAAGAAAGCCGTTCTATTTGTAAAAGCTCCATAGATTACAACTAACCAAGCCGTATTTGCTATTAGATAAAAGTTCAGCAAATGCTCATATAATTTATCATTGAAATTCTTTTTATAAATGTAATAGTATCCTAACATAATAGGTATTGCACTATAAATCACAAAATCAATACGGTATCTTCTTTCTACCAAATTCCCTTCAATTTCACTTTCAAACATATTGCTTACCCTTTGATCATCATTTAATCCGACACTTATTAGGATATCTGTAATTACACCCTCAAACTGTCTTCCTATAAAAAATGATAAAACAGCAACAAATAACCAGATTTTAATGTATGTTTTGGTATCTGTATAATAACTTGCTATAAAATATGCTATAAAAGGTAAAATCATTGATTTATGCATGCTTATAGCTATAAGCATTAATAGTATTTGTATCTTTTTTTGTTTATTGAAGTTTAATGCAAAAATAAAGAAGGAAACTCCAATTCCATTCCGTAGACCATTAATCCCAAAACTCCAAAAAGACATGGAAACTACATAAGATACTAAGGCAAAAAAGGCATATTTTCCAAACCATTTTTTGAATGTATAAAATGTAGGGATCACATAAAGAAAAGCGCAAAAAAAGTAGAACACATTTACAGAAGCAAATTGGGCAAAAAACTTCATCATGGCATAAAACCCTAAGTCTTTAAGATCGTATACACTCACCTCGTCTATTTTTTCAAATGTTCTTGTGTAAGTAATAGTATCTCCTAAAAATATTGAACTTGCGTAAGGTTCTCTTAAACCTATAAAACCTATACATATCAACAATATTAGAAATGTTCCCGTTAAAAGATTTATTTTAGGAAACTGATCTAGAGTTTGTTTAAAAAACAAAGGCAAAATACTTAATAGCACTACTGCACTAAGTAAAAAATAATACGCTTTTGAATAAAGTTCGACTGGTATCAATGCTGTAAAAGTTGATGTAATTTTTTAGTATATTTTTCCCAAGTATATTGCGCCTCAACTCTTTTCCTTGCTTTTTCAGATTCGCGTAATAGTATCTCTGGATACTGAATAATTTCCTGTAAAATACTACTTAAGTTTTCTTCGTTATCCTGTTCTATCAACCAACCTCCATTCTCCGGTTCTATAGCGTCCGGTATTCCTCCTGTTCTAGTTCCTATCGCAGGAAGTCCGCAAGCTTGAGCTTCTAAAAAAACTAAACCAAAACCTTCTACCTGAGTAGATGTTTCTTGTTCTCTTGTACAGAGAATAAAGACATTGTTTTCTGAATAGAAAGACGGAAGTTCTTCATCGGGTATAAAACCGTGAAACGTGACTTGCTTTTCTATTTTTAGTTCTTGAACTTTTTGTTTTAATCCTTCCAGATATTCTCCTGTACCTCCTATATTCCAGTGAATCTTATTTTTTAAATGATCCGGAAGATTCGCTATAGTTTGAGCGATAAAATCATGACCTTTAAATTTTAGAACCCGAGAGACTGTACAAATTCTCAACAAACCGTCACCATTAACCGTTTTATGTTTTGGATGGAAAAAATCAGGATTAACAGCTAAAGACAACGCTTCTGTTCTTATTTTTTTATTTATTTTTTGTATAAGCTGTTCTGTATAATGGCTGTTAGCAATACACAGTTTAGCTCTTTTGAGTATCCATTTTGCATAAACCGGCAACCAAAAGTATTTTCGAAGTTTACTCGTTCCAAACAAAAATTCTGTTCCGTGTCCTAGAATAAAGACATTTCTAAATCCTGCCAAATAACTTATCGTAGCCTCAGGATGCCAAAGACCACAAATAACGTCTGTTTTTCTTTTTTCTTTCCTAAAAAATAAATATAGAAAAATACTTATTTCACATAAAATCCTTTTATTAGAGAACCGAATAACTTCAACATTTTCAAAGTTGTAACTCCTATTATCACTTGCGTTTTCTAATGTTATAACTTTTACCGACTCGTAATATTCTTGCATTCCTACAGCAACTTCACTGCACAGACGAGCAATACCTCCATTGGAAGGTGGATAATCATACGATATTATTAATAAGTTTTTCATAGACTTATGACCTGCCTGCAATAATAGGGAGAAATCGATTAATAAGCAAAATAGGAAGCACTAACAATACACAAATGAGTATTGATGTTAAATATGGATCATAGAGGTGAAACCATTGGTTTTCTAAACTTTTGCTAACAATACTGAATTTTATATGCAAACACATTATTAATAATGAATTGACTCCTAAAAAATTAATAAAAATTTCTTTCTTGAAAATCCTAGAAAAATATAAAAATCCTAAAATCAAAAGAGAACCTGCTATATAAAAAACTATAGAGTTTCCTATTATATTAATCCTAACATCTGGTGTTTGAGTATTGAAAAAAGCAATATATCCTCCGATAGTGATGAGTATAATTGTTGCTACTATATTATTGAACTTATCCAGATAATAATAGTATTTCTTTATTACTGTTCCCAACCAGAAAAAGGGAAGCAGTAAAAAACCTGAATTTAGATGATATGGCAGAAATAAGTCGTCATCGTTAGAAAAATAAAGAAAAAATAAAAACACAAAAGTGAGAATCCATTTTTTATTGTAGATATCAAAAGTCGTATATAACAATGTCATGATAAATATACAAGGTAAATACCACAAAACAACATTCCAACTGAGATACTGTCCGTTAGATATTCCTGATAAAGTTCCGAACACCAGATCAAAAACACCTACAAATATTTCTCCGTTCGCATTTCGGTACACAAAATAAGTCAAAAAGCTAAAGAACAAATAAGGTATTAGTATTCGCTTTCCTCTTTTTAATATAAAATTCTGAATGGTATCTTTCTTATAGAAAAACCCAGAAACAAAAAAAAACAGTGGCATGTGGAAACTATAAATAAAATGCATTACGTTAGTATTTAAATCTCCCATGTGACCTAATACCACTAAATAGATCCCTATTCCTTTAAAAAAATTAAACTCCGGATAAACCGGATGAGATTGTTGGGTTAATTTATGCTGCATGGCTTTTATTTAAAATGCTTTGCTAGTGTATATTTAATTATAATTCGGCTCAATGTCATATAATTTCTCAATAGAAAGAAATCAAATATCTTTCTTCCTTTTGAACTTATTTTTGAAACTCTTTTATAAATTTTCCAATCTTCTTCAGTTAGTTCATCAAGATATTTTTGTTCTTCTCCTTTTTTAAGGATAAAAACGGAATTAATGTACATGTGAAGGTATATTTTAAAATTCACAAATAGTATACTATATTCTGATTTCTGGTAATCTATTTTAAATTGTTCTTTCAAAATAAATTTAAAATGACGATAAGGCTTTAAATATTCTTCAGGCTCTAGTAGTCTGTTCGTAAGAGAACCTTTGTGAATAAAATAATGGTAATTGATTATATCAGAAAACAAAATATCTCCTTTACTATGAGCAATATAATCCATAATAAAGAGTTTGTCTTCATTATAGGTAAATTTTTCATTAAATCTTAATCCGTTCTTAACAATTATATCTCTTTTAAATAGTTTTGCTACCGGATTTCCATTTAATGTAATTTCATGCTTCACAGCTATTTTTTCTACTTCGCTGACATTGACTTTCTCTCTTGTAAAATTAGTTTTTGAAATCAGTGAACCGCTGTTTCTGTCAATTCTTTTTACTCCTTGAAATACCAGATCAATACCCTTTTCTACTTCTATGAATAATTGAGATAAATAATCTTCATTTATTTTATCATCTGAATCAACAAAAGAGATCCATTCTCCGCTTGCTTTTTCAATCCCTGCATTTCTGGCAATGCTTACTCCTTCATTTTTCTTGTCTATAACTTTAAACCGCTTATCTTGCTCTTCAAACTGTTTACAAATTTGTAACGAAGAATCTGTTGAACCGTCGTTAATCAGAATTACTTCAAAATCCCCGTAGGTTTGTTTTGAAACTGAATCCAGACACTCTTTCAGATAGCTTTCTACATTATAAACCGGTATAATTACAGATATTAGCATAATGTCTGTTTTAAAAAAGCATACGAATCTTTTCTTAATTCTTCCAAAGTACTATTTACTGCGCTGTAATCTATAGGTTGCTGTAAAATTTCGTCATTAAAAAGATTTACATCACGTATTAATCTGTCTTCCAAATTCAATTTTTTCAATAGCGAATAGAAACGAGAAGCTCCTCTTTCGTGATTGACAATAGTAATAAATGGTTTATTGAACAAAATGGAAAAAACGGTTCCGTGGAAAGAATCTGTAATTACAAAGTCTGCTTTATAAAAAGAAGCGAGCCAGCCTTCTATGGACGGATATACAAAATCTTCCAAATCTTCAGCCGATTCTGTATAAAAATCTTTTTTAGGTTGGTTTGTATACACTTTCATTCCCAGTGTATCAGAAACATGCTTAATCAAATCATTTTTTTGTTTCGCTTTATCTAGAACATACGTAAAAATCCCTTCTTTATTTTCAAAATCAGAAGCATGTACTATTTTTAAATAATCTTCTTGTTTGAGCAATAATGTCGGATCTAAAACATGTTCCGCATCAACATCTAAAAACTGTTGGCACAATGAAATTCCCGATTCTTCTCTTACAGAAACTGCATCAAATTGTTTTACCAGTTGTTTGCATCTTTTTTCCTGTTCTTCTGAAAATTCCCATTGATCTGTTCCGAAAGAAGTCGCATAGGCAATTTTTTTTATCTGACTTTCATCTTGTAAAAAGTCTAAGAAAAAGTTATAGATATCTGCTGATATACTTGGTCTCCAAGTTTGATCGCTTCCTATTACTACGTAATCATACTTTCCTTTTATAAATTTCTCCAATTGGTTCGTACTATGAATATCCGGAGAAACATTGATGTTTTTTTGTATGAAAGACTGAGCATTTCTACTGAACAAATTTTTCTCCTTCTTTGTATACTTTTTGTAGTGACACCCTTTTATTCTATTATACGTTTCATTTTTTATCCAGCTTAAAACTTTTCTAGGCAAAGAAGGCAAATTACCTAATCTATTTGCTGTAACGGATTGAATATTCAATTTTAATAATGCTTGCTGCAATGCAAAATTTTGAATTATTCCACCATAATTAACAAATAGTGGTTGTGTTAAGATTACAGCTTTTTTCATTTTCTTAAGATTAAATTTTTCAACTTTTTCATTCTGTGGTAGAAAAGGGTTGTTTCAACCAATTTCTTTCTATAAGGGGCTATTTTTTCTTCAAACTGTATTGCTTGTCTTTTCTCTTTCCATATCTCCAAGCTTAGCTTTCTCACATTCATTCTTTGTTTTTGTACCCTTTTAAAATAGAACGGAATCTTTACATAAAACCTTTCTCTTTTTTCCGGCACTAATTTCCCTGCTTTCTTAGTTTGATCTATTCTATGATATAATGCATCCTGACGATGACTAAAGCTTCCTTGCTGAGATCTTTTGAATTCATTTAAACTTAGCAGATCTGCTTTAAGAGTTTTGTTGGCAATTCCTTCTTGCATGATCTTTTCCGCTAATTCGGAACGCGTTACAACCACACTATTTCCCAGTCCGTCTAAAGAATAAGGATGTAACCAAGCATCTCCTAATGAAATATCGGCTAATTCTGTAGTTACATCATCACAAAAATCACATGCATTTGCCTTAAATAATCCGGATCCCCAAAGATCACCAACAGTAGCCACTTTTAGCTCATAAAACTTTTCTTGTTCGTCAAATGCTCCAAAAGAATAATCCGGAGCTGTCGATTTTTTATCTTTAATACGATATTCCTGAGAATGGTATGCTCCTTGAACACCCGCTTTTTGGACTAAAAAGTCAGTAAAAAAACGACTTTTAATTCCTCCGCAAATAATCCCGACTAAAAACGGAATTTTCTCTTTTAATTCCGGTTTATAATGCTGCTTTAAACGAATTGCCTTTATGAAACAAGCTACTCCGGATATGGCAATTTTTCCTTCTACTGAATCAATTTTCTGGAACAGTTCGGACAAAGTTACAGGAATATATCGTGTTTTTGATATTTTCTTGATACTCGACACATCAGAAAAAAAAGAGTATTGGTACCTTCCTTCTACTTCTGTTACTATGAATAAATGGTCTACAACTTTTAGTGTTAACAAGCGTTCAAAAACATAGGTCGCAAATCCTCCTGAAGAAGATGTTTCGCGATATTGCGGAACATATCCTACATAAATATTTTTATATTTCCCTATTCTTGCATCTTTTTCGGTAGCAGTATTTAAAAATTCCTCTGCTAATGTATCCTCATTTTTAACTTCTTCAGCAGGAAAAGGATTGAAAGGACAATATTGTATTGCATTTTGATCCAATTCTACTTGTGAATCAGGAACAAGAAATCCTTCCTCATCCCAAATCATCTTAGCAGATGGTGTTTGTGATATGCAGAGTCCACACCCTGTACACAATCCTGCTTCTACAATGTCTTTTATATTTTTCATTACTTTTTTCTGATTTTTTGAAGTATTATTGTTTTTATAAATGCTTTTTCAGACATTGTTATTCCTAAAAAATAAATAGCTCCGAAATTGACTATAACTACAATTGCTGCCTGAAGGAGGACAGCAAACAAATCGGAAATCCCTTGAAAAGCAAACTTAAGTCCAAATAAAATGACCAAAATCAATACTACTACTCCTATAATTTTCAATAAAACATCTTTTACAAAATGCGCAATATTAAATTTGATAATTTTCTTTAAAAAATATAATCTAAAATATAATGCAATACAAGATATTATAATACTTACCCAAAATACAATATCAGCATTGTTTGTTAAAAGCAACATAATATATGAAACCGGCAAATTCAGAAAAACCAGAATCCCTACGACAATTTGATATTGTCTTATTTTACCTGTAGCTTGTATTCCCATCATTATGGGATTGGATATTGTATCTAGTAAAGTATTACACAAGCATAAAAACACAAAACTCAAAGTATAGTCCGGCACATTTCCTAGCCAAAATTTAAGCCAAAATTCTACGTCATATAAAATCGGAGAGGTGATTAAAAGCATTGCAAAAAAAGAAAATTTTGCCCCTTTATTAACAAGCTCTATGGTTCTTTCCGGATTTCCTGCGGCATAACTTTTTACAATCTGCGGGTTTACTGCCATTTGAAAATTTCCAACAAAACTAACTAAAACCCCTTGTAAAGTTGATGTAATACCATAAGCGGCATTCACTATAGGACCGAAGAATAGATTTAGTATAATATTATTTCCTTGTATCCTTGCTACTGATGCAATGTTTCCAAATAAATTCCAACCTGAGTAATATGCCAGTTCTTTGTAAAAAGAAGAATCGTAATAAAAGGAATATTTTGTTTCTTCAAATTTCTTTTTGCAATAAATACGATAGAGCATTCTGATAATAAAAGATACGGTAAAGACAAGAAAAGAATATAAAATTAATTTGTCTGTATCATTAATTATCAGCAGTAAGTATATAATCAGTAATTTTAAAACAGTCTCCAAGATACTCATGTAGGCATAAACTTTCATGTGTTCTCTGGCTGTTAAAATGGCAGTATAAGGAATTTGTACAACTCCTAACAATAGCGTGAAAACTGAAAATTGGTAACACCACTGAACTGCAGTGGCTCTACTTTCCGGAAAATTTAATCTGCTATTCACAAACCATAATCCTAAAGTTTCCGATAAAAGCAGAATAACTACTGCAATTATAAAATGTATATTTACAGTAGCATTGAACGTTTTTTTGAGGTTCTCAAAATCCCCTTTTCCTATATCGAAAGCTAAATACCGTTGTGTTGCCGAAGTCATTGCAGCATTGAAGAAAGAAAAAACAGCGACAACTCCTCCTACCAGACTATAGATACCGTAATCAACCACACCAAGGGCATTGAGCACTATTCTTGAAGAAAATAGCCCAACCCCCATTGTCATCAACATTCTAAAATATAGAAAAAAGGTATTTTTTGCTATAGTCTTATTCTCAGACATCTACATCTTTTGAATTATTAAAGTCTTCCGTCGATATTCTCTTTCAAAATACCTTTAACATCATAAAGCACTGAAGTCTCTTTTTGTAGATCGGCATAGTTTAAATCTAAAAACTCTTTATGTGCCACCCCTAATACCACTGCATCAAATTGTTCTTCCGGTATATTTTTTACACATGAAATTCCATATTCATGTTGTACTTCTTTGGGATCAGCCCATGGATCAAAAGTAGTGACTTTCATTCCGTATTCTTCTAAAGAATGAATGACATCTACAATTTTTGTATTGCGCACATCCGGACAATTCTCTTTAAATGTAATTCCTAAAAGTAATACGGAAGCATTATTTACATTGATTCCTTTTTTAATCATGTGTTTCACAATTTGTGAAGCCACATATTCTCCCATACTATCATTAAGCCTTCTTCCTGCTAAAATAATTTCAGGATGATACCCTTTTTCTTGGGCTTTTTGTGCTAAATAATAAGGATCAACACCAATGCAATGACCACCAACTAATCCAGGTTTGAAAGGAAGAAAATTCCATTTTGTTCCGGCTGCTGCTAAAACAGCATGTGTATCAATATCCAAAAGATTAAAAATTTTGGCTAATTCATTCACAAAAGCTATATTAATATCTCGTTGTGAATTCTCAATAACTTTTGCAGCTTCTGCCACTTTAATAGTTGGAGCCAAATGCGTTCCGGCAGTAATTACACTTTTATAAAGATCATTTACTTTTTCTCCTACTTCCTGAGTTGAACCTGAAGTTACTTTTAAAATTTTCTCTACGGTATGCTCTTTATCTCCCGGATTAATACGCTCCGGAGAATATCCGGCAAAGAAATCTACGTTGAATTTTAATCCTGATACTTTTTCTAAAACAGGAATACATTCTTCTTCTGTAACTCCCGGATAAACAGTAGATTCATAAATAGCTATATCTCCTTTTTTCAAGACTTTACCAACCGTTTCACTGGCTTTATATAAAGGGGTCAAATCAGGGCGATTATGCTTGTCAACTGGCGTTGGTACTGTTACGATGTAATAATTACAATCTGCAATATCTTCTAACTTATTTGAACAGAACAAACCAATTTCTTTAGAATTAGTCGGTTTCAGAACTACTTTCAGTTCATCATCAGATACTTCCAAAGTAGAATCTTTTCCTTCATTTAATTCATTAATTCTATTTTGGTTGATATCAAATCCTACCACAGGATATTTTGTAGCAAAAAGTCTTGCCAAAGGCAGTCCAACATAACCTAAGCCGATTATAGCTATTTTACTATTCATTTTTAATATTTTTTAAGATCCGATAGCTTGATAAATGAAACCTATCTTCTCTAACTGTTCTTTATCCAAAATGTTTCTTCCGTCAAATACAAATGCAGGCTTTAACATATTATCATATATTTTTTGCCAATCGTATGTTTTAAACTCGTCCCATTCGGTTAATATTGCAATCGCATGAGAATCTTTACATGCTTCATAAGAATCTCCTGTAACTTCTATTCCTTTTCTATTTTCTTCTGAAGTTCGAGTATCTAAATAATCTAAATCCGTTAAGATTTGTTGTTCTTCTACTTTAGGGTCAAAAACAGCTATTTTTGCCTGTTCGTTCAACAAATAATCTGCCACATAAATAGCTGCAGATTCACGCGTATCATTTGTGTCTTTTTTGAAAGCCCATCCTAAGAACGTAATCTTTTTACCTGAAACGGTATTGTATAAAGTAGAAATAATGTTTTTAGCAAATCTTCTTTTTTGATGGTCATTCATAATAATAACCTGTTCCCAATAATCTGCTACTTCATTTAAACCATAACTTTTAGCAATATACACTAAGTTTAAAATATCTTTTTGGAAACATGACCCTCCAAATCCTACAGAAGCTTTTAAGAACTTAGAACCGATACGCGAATCTAACCCTATTGCTTTTGCTACTTCACTAACGTTTGCTTCTGTTTTTTCACACAACTCACTAATCGAATTAATTGATGAAACACGTTGCGCTAAAAAGGCATTTGCTGTTAACTTTGAAAGTTCTGAAGACCAGACATTTGTTGTCAAGATATTAGCTTCAGGAACCCAATTTGAATACACTTCAACTAGGGCGTCAACTGCTTTCCTTCCTTCTTCAGTAGATGTTTCACCACCAATCAAAACTCTATCGGGCGCAAATAAATCTTCTATAGCTGTCCCTTCTGCTAAAAATTCAGGATTTGATAAAATTTGAAACTGAACTCCGTTTCCGGTATGATCTAAAATACTTTTAATGGCACTAGCTGTTCTTACCGGCAACGTTGACTTTTCAACTACAATTTTATTGTTTTTTGCTACACGAGCAATTTGACGCGCACATAGCTCAATATATTTTAAATCAGCAGCCATTCCTTTACCAATTCCGTATGTCTTAGTAGGCGTATTTACGGATATAAAAATCATTTCTGCTTCATCAATAGCTTTATCTACATCAGTAGAAAAGAATAAGTTTCGTCCTCTAGCTTCAGCTACAACTTTATCTAATCCCGGTTCGTAAACTGGTAATTTAGATAAATCTTCGCCATTCCATGCTGCTATTCTTGCTTCGTTTAAATCTACAACTGTCACTTGAATATGAGGGCATTTTTGAGCAATTACCGCCATTGTAGGCCCTCCGACGTAACCTGCTCCTATACAACAAATTTTAGATATAGTCATTTTAATTTGTACTTTTTAAGTTCTCCCAATACCATTTAACCGCTTCTTTTAAACCCGATTTCATGGAAAATTGAGGATTATAATTCAAATCTTTTTTTGCTTTTTCTATACTAGCTAGAGAATGCGGAATATCTCCCAAACGATTAGGTCCATGAGCGATTTCCACCTTCGCTATTTGGGCATCAAATTTAGCTAATTCTTCTTTTAATGTTACTACCAAATCGTTAAGAGTTGTTCTTTCTCCAAAAGCTGTATTGTAAACCGTATTTAGTGCTTGTGGGTTTTCCGTTAACATTGCCAACTCATTCATTTGAATTACATTGTCTATATATGTAAAATCACGTGAATATGTACCATCTCCATTAATAACTGGTGATTGATAGTTCATCAATTGTATAACAAACTTTGGTATTACAGCGGCATAAGCTCCATTTGGATCTTGTTTTCTTCCGAAAACATTAAAATAGCGAAGCCCAATTGTTTCCATTTCGTAGGTTTTGGCAAATACATCAGCATATAATTCATTAACGTATTTGGTAACAGCATAAGGTGACAAAGGTTTTCCTATTTTTTCTTCTATCTTCGGCAAAGATTCGGAATCTCCGTAAGTAGAAGAACTTGCGGCATAAACAAATCGTTTAACACCTGCATCTCTTGATGCTACTAACATGTTTAAAAAACCGGAAACATTAACTTCGTTTGTTGTTATCGGATCTTTTATTGAACGCGGAACACTTCCTAATGCCGCCTGATGTAGAACATATTTTACTCCTTGTACTGCTTTATGACAGGTGTTTAAATCTCTTATATCACCTTCTATCAAGCTAAAATCAGGATTCTTTTGAATCGTTTCAAGATTCTCTCTTTTTCCTGTACTGAAATTATCTAAACAAATTACCTGATATTCTTTTGCTAAAAAATATTCACAAAGATTAGAACCTATAAAACCAGCACCTCCGGTAATTAGAATTTTATCTTTTTCAACCATTTTTGGATATTCTTTTTCCATGTTTTTGTTTCTACATCTCTTTCCATATAAGCATCACCATAAGATCCATAACCATAGCCATAACCATAGCCATAACCGTATTTTGCTCTATTTTCAAAACCATTCAATAGTATACTTATATTTTGTAGCTCACCTCTTCTATGTTTTTCATTTACTACGCCCAACATTCCTTTTTTGGTATATCCTTGACGAGTTACGTAAAGCGTTGCGTCACAGAAATGAGCTAATTCGAGTGCGTCTGAAACTAATCCTACAGGAGGCGTATCAAGAATAATATAATCATATCTATCCTTAAGTTCTTCTATCATCTCTTTTATGGAGTCTCCCATTAATAACTCAGCCGGATTAGGAGGAATAGGTCCTGATGTGATTAAATCTAAATGAGGAATATGTGTTTTTTGAATTACTTCGTCAATTGTTTTTTGACCAATTAAGTAATTGACTACTCCTGTGATATTATCTATATTAAAATCACCAAAAATCTTTGGCTTTCTAAGATCTAAACCGACGATCACCGTTTTCTTTTCGCTTAATGCAAAAACTGTTGCCAGATTGATAGAACAGAATGTTTTTCCTTCACCACTAACAGAAGATGTAAGCATAAGAATCTTGGTTCCTTCTGAACTTTGTTTTTTATACAAGAATTGCAGTGATGAACGTATTGCTCTGAAAGATTCAGCAAGAGGTGACTTCGGTTTTTCAAATACAGATAAATTATTTTCCGTATTCTTTTTCCCTACTACGCCTATTACCGGTATTTTGGTTTGTTTTTCAATATCTTCAACTAAATTTATATTACTATCAAGCAATGTTAATGCTAATATTACCAATAGTGGAATCAATATCCCGAAAAAAGAGGCTAACACATAATTAATACTTGTTTTAGGACCTTTAAAACCTCCCCCTACATCTTTTGCCGGATCTATAAATTCAACATCTGAAGTATTAGCTGCCCTAACAATTTCTGCTTCTGTTCTTTTTTGCAGAAAAGTATTGTAAATATTATCCTTAAGATCATATTTTCGGGTAATTTTAATATGCTCTTGTTTCAATTCTGGCAATTTACTCACTTCTCCCTCCGCTATTGCCATATTTCTATTGACAATCTGCATATCAATCATTAATGCTGATTTAGCACTTGAAATATTTTCTAATAAAACTTTTTTCAGTGCTCCCATTTCTACATCAAATTCAGAAAAAATCTTGTTGCTTTTTACAGCATATCCCATTCGTTCTCTTTCTGCTGAAAGCTCTATCAACTTTGCTACTCCAGATAAAATGTTCGGATCGTCAATACCTGCAACTGAAGGGGCAGGCAGTTTTGAAAAATCATTATTTCTATCTAAATATGTTCTTAAATGATCTAAATACTTAATTTTTCTATCTACTTCATCTTTTTGAAAGTCTAATTGAGATAATTTTTCTGTCAACCTTTCTCCTCCTGACTCTAATTCGAAAACATTTTTCCCTTTTCTAAAATCCTTTAATTCATTTTCAGCATCTTTAATTTGGCTTTCCATTAAAGTCAATGTACTATCAATGAAATTAATTGTATTTGTAGCGAATTTATTTTTACTTTCTAATTGATTTTTACGCAATATATTTACAGTCTCATTCAAATACTCAACCAGTCTGTACTTGTTTGTACCTTGTAATTTTAGAGCCACTACCGACTGTGCTTTACTGTCCGCAGAAACATCTATATTTTTATAATTACCTACAGTACTATTAAAATCGTCAAATTGTATGAAGTATTCTTGATTTACATAATCTTGTGCTTCCGGAAGAATAAAAACCTTAATATTTAAAAAAGGAAGACTAACTATATCTCCAATCTTAAATCTTTTGGTAAACACACCTTCTGCAAATGAAAAAGTCCCTTTCGTTTTATCACTGTAATAAATCAATTTTCTGGATTCATTTTCTTTAAAGTCTACTGACAATTCAAACTCATTCGGACTAACAAATTTGATTCCGATTGGCACATTCAAAACTTGTCCTTTATTCTTATCTACAACTACTCCAAATGGAGTTTTACCGTATACATCTTCAAAGTAATATTTACCTTTTCTTAAATATTGGACATAGTATTGTAATTTGTCCACTACTATTTCATTGTGGGATCTCGATTTTAATGTTGTTATAATTGTCTGTACTTTCTCCGAAACTCCCCCCCAATTAAAAACCAAACTGGTGTTAGATGTAAAAAAAGAATTATTTTCATCTTTTATAACAATCATTGATTCTAATCCATATATCTTTTCTTTTCTTATATTGATGTTATATGCTATTAAGAAAGTAATAATCAAACTAAAAACAAACCATTTCCAATATCCTATAACTCGAATAAAAAAACCTTTAAAATCAAAGCTATTTTGGGAATCCAAAAAAGTAAAATCCTTTGTATCTAACATATTTAAAGATTTCTGGTTAATAAAATAGTTGTTGTTACAAGAGATAAAGCCGTTATTATAGTACTAACCGTTTGCATCCCTGTAGTTCCTGTCCCCCAAGATTTTTGCTTTAGAGGCTTTACATAAATATAATCATTGGGCTGTAAATAAAATACAGGAGAATCAACTGCTTTTGAATTAGTCAAATCAATGTAATACGTTTGGAAACCATAAGGATATTTTCGTATTACCTGTACATTTTTTCTATCCCCCGTCATCGTTATGTCTCCAGAATTAGCAATTGCTTCAAGAATTGTAGCTTTGTCCTGATATAGTACATTAACACCAGGAGTTGTAATTTCCCCATTTACCGTGTATCGTAACCCTGCCAATTTAACATTTACAAACAACCTTGATTGGCTTTTAAAGTACTCATCTAACAATCGCTTTTCAATATTTTCTCTTATTTCATCTAATGTATATCCCAAAACATTAACTTCACCCAAAACAGGCATTCTTATATTTCCATGATCATCAACCGTAAAACCATTAAAATAAAGATTTTGAGGAGTATATTGTTGTTGATTATTATTAACATTAGCTGAAGGATTAAACATCTCAACCAGTTTTTGATCCAACGCTTTAATATTAATGCTTAATATATCATTCGTTTGAACTCTGTAAGGTTTTGATTGTGTTGCCTTAACTTCAACAGTCCCTTCCGATTCTCCGTCATCTTGAAGATACACCAATTGTTTATTTGAAATGCAAGATGTAAAAAAGGACAATACAAATATTAATTGTAAAAAATACTTACCCTTCATCATTTTATTTTTGTGGAAACAAATATAGTTTTTACTATTAAAATATCTAATATTAAATCATTATTTTATTGAAAAAACTATAAATTATTCATTGTTTGTTCATAAGGAATTCTGTGTTGCAAACTTCTTCCCAAAGTCACCTCATCAGCATATTCCAATTCATCCCCTACGGCTATTCCTCTAGCAATTGTAGAAGTTACTATGTTTTCCTCTTTTATTTGTTTGTAAATATAGAATATAGTTGTATCTCCTTCCATTGTGGAACTCAAAGCAAAAATCACTTCTTTTACTTCTCCTGATTTTACTTTATTTATCAACGACACAATATTCAGCTGATTTGGCCCTATTCCTTCTATCGGGTTAATTTTTCCGCCAAGCACATGATAGACTCCTTTAAATGTTCCTGTATTTTCGATAGCCATTACATCACGAACATCTTCTACCACACAAATCAAACTATGATCTCTTGACGGATTTTCACAAATTTGACACAATTCTTCATCGGAAATATTATGACAACTTGCACAATACCGAATTTCTTCCCGAGCTTTTAAAATGGCATTCGCTAAATTTTTAGATTGTTCAACCGGCTGACGTAATAAATGTAAAACCAATCGAAGTGCTGTTCGCTTGCCAATTCCCGGTAACTGAGAAATTTCAGAAACGGCATTTTCTAGTAATTTTGAAGGTAAATCCATAAGAGCAAATTTAATCAATTTTGAAGTTTCCTTAATTATTTTACGTATTTTTCGCTTTCAAAAACACATTTATGACTCCAATTGCTATTTTATCGATTATCATTATCTATTTCAGTGTTTTAATTATCATTTCAAAAGTAGTCAGTAAAAAAGACGGAAGCAACGATACTTTTTTTAAAGCCAATAAAAATGCAAAATGGTATTTGGTAGCCTTTGGAATGATTGGAACGGCACTTTCGGGCGTGACTTTTATTTCGGTACCGGGCGAAGTTGGAAATCCTGATTTACAATTCAAATATTTTCAGTTTATCATTGGTAACGCCATTGGTTTTATCATCATAGCCAAGGTTCTTCTACCTCTGTATTACCGAATGAACTTAACGTCTATTTACGGATACATTGAACAACGATTGGGAACCATTAGCTATAAAACGGCTGCTTCTATTTTCCTGATTAGTCGAACTATTGGCTCTGCTTTCCGATTGTATTTAGTCGTTATCGTATTGCAATATTATGTCTTTGATGCTTTCGGAATTCCGTTTGCTGCCACGGTTTTAATTTCACTGGCCTTGATTTTTGCGTATACTTACCGAGGCGGTTTAAAAACAATTATCATTACCGATACTTTACAAACTTTCTTTTTAGTGACTTCCGTTTTTTTAACGATTATTTTCATTTGCCAAAGTTTAAATTTCAGTTTTTTTGAAGCTTTCGAAACCGTTAAAGACAGTCAATATTCTAAAATTTTCTTTTACGAAGATTATTTGAAACCGAATTATTTCATCAAACAAATTTTAGGCGGAATTTTTGTTACTATTGCTATGGTTGGTTTGGATCAAGATCTAATGCAAAAAAATTTAAGCTGCGCTACCATTGGCGAAGCCCAAAAAAACATGTTTTCCTTCACCGGAATTTTCGTCATTATTAACCTTTTTTTCCTTGGCGTTGGTGCTTTACTGTATATGTATGCCGAAAAAAACGGAATTGCTGTTCCCATGATTAACGATGTTCCAAGAACGGATTATCTTTTTCCCGAAATTGCTTTTCATCATTTGAGCCTAGTCCCTTCGGTTATTTTTTTATTAGGATTAACAGCCGCTACTTTCGCCACAACCGATAGTGCTTTGACTGCTTTAACCACTTCTTTTTGTGTTGATTTTTTAGGAATGGGTAAAAAAGAAAATCAGAACGATCCGAGGACCATCCGATTGCGCCACGGCATTCACCTAGCCTTTTCTTTTTTAATGTTTTTGGTGATTTTAGTGTTTAATTCGCTTAACGACAAATCGGTTGTTACTATGATTTTCACGGTCGCTACTTATACGTATGGTCCTTTACTCGGACTTTATTGTTTCGGATTGTTTATCAAATCTAAAACCGTTCACGAAAAATGGGTTCCATTAGTTTGTATTGCAGCGCCTTTGGCAACTTATTATATCAACAGTCATTCTGCAGAATGGTTTAATGGCTATGTTTTTTCTTTCGAAAGCATCATTCTTAACGGCTTCATCACCTTGTTAGGTTTACTTTTAATCAGCAAACCTGCTGATAAAAACACCGTTTTTTAAAATTGATTGGTTGCCAATAAAACTAATGTACAAGCAATTTCACTTTGAATTCCATTTTTCTTTAATATGGTGAAAAACTCAGAATTTTCAGTTCCCGGATTAAAAATAACTCGTCTAGGTTTTAGTGAAACTATATATTCATAATACGATTCTTGAATCATTGGATTTACATAAAGCGTCACGGTATCAATTCCTTTAAACGCAACTTTTTCGGTTTCTATAGCAACATCAAGCGCCATTCCGGGTTTAGCACCAATGGCTACTACTTGATGACTTTTATCAATTAAGCTATTGATAGCCTTGTAAGCATAACGCTCTTTATTTGTTGTTGCTCCAATTACTAATGTTTTCATTACAATTATTTTTGATAAAGTTAGCAAAATAAAATTTTAATTATAACTTTGAGATAACCTTATTTTAAATAGAAAACGATACAAACCGCTTTATTTTTGCCAAAAAAACATGGAACAATTTATTTACATTTTTGCTGCTCTTTTTTCTGTATTAAATCCGCTGGGAGCCATTCCTATTTTCGTAGGGTTAACACAGGATGATTCCAAACAAGAGCGTTCCAGAATATCCCTTTGGGCAGCCATTAATGTTGCTATTATATTATTCATTTCCTATTTTGCAGGAGAATATGTTCTGAAGTTTTTCGGCATTAGCATTGACGCCTTGCGCATTGCCGGCGGAATCTTAATTTTAACTTCTGGATTTTCTTTATTAAACGGAAATTTCAGCAAAAAAAGAGGCGTTAACAAAAAAGTAACGAATGACGCCATGAAGCGAAACGACATTGCATTAACTCCTTTGGCTATGCCAATGCTTGCCGGTCCGGGTTCTATTTCCTTATTAATTGCTTTTTACCAAGAACACGTTACTGTAAACGATAAAATAATTTGTTGCGCTGCCGTAATTATGGTTGCATTAGTGATCTTCCTAATTTTGAGAAGCGCTAATTATTTATCTAAAATCTTAGGTGCTTCCGGTATTGTGGCTATTTCCAGAATCATTGGGTTTATTGTAATTGCTATCGGTATTCAATACATCATTGGTGCCATTATTAATATTACTAAAAGTATATAAAAACAAAAAATCTGAAAAGGAGTCTCTTTTGAGTACTCACTTTTCAGATTTTTAAATTCAAACCTAATATTTTATTCTACAAAACCAACGGCAACCGTGTTATTCGTTTGCGGATCAATTAAAATAAAAGATCCATTGGTTTTATTCGTTTCATAAGCGTCCAAATACACCGGATTTGCTAATTTCAACTGTACACTTGCAATTTCATTTAATTTAATTTCCGAAGCTTGTTTGTGGCTCAATGGCTCAACAGGATCAATTAAATAATCGACTTGTTGAATTTTACATATCGAATTTCTTGTTCCGGCTTGTAAAATATATTTCGTTGCTAAATTAGCTCCGTTTTCATCTAACCAAACCACTTTTGCTTTCAAGCTTCTCTCAAAAAGATGTTCGCTTGTTTGGTTTACAAAAATATTTCCTCGGCTAATGTCAATTTCGTCTTTCAATCTAATTTGAACGGCATCGCCTTGTGAAGCACTTGGCAACGAATCCATAAACGAACGAATTTCAACCACTTCCGATTGTTTGTTAGTTGGCAAAACGGTTAGCACATCACCTACTTTAACTTCACCAGAAATTACGCTTCCCGCGTAGGCTCTATAATCTACAAATTCGTCATTTTGCACGTGAAAAACCTGCTGAACATCTAATCTAAAATCGCTAGACAAATGTTTTTTAGGCTTAAATTCGTGTAAAATATCAGAAAGTGTTTTTCCTGTGTACCAAGGTGTACTTTCTGACGAAAACACCACATTATCTCCTTTTAAAGAACTAATAGGAACTATAAAAATATCTTGTTCAATTTCCGGCAATTCGCCAACCATTTTATTGATATTTGAAGCTATTCCTAAGAAAACATCTTCACTATAATCCACCAAATCCATTTTGTTAATACAAAAAACAACAGCGTCTAATTTCAACAAACGACTGATGAAATAATGACGGTGTGTTTGTTCCAAAAGTCCTTTTCGGGCATCAATTAAAATCACTGAAAGTTCCGAGTTTGATGCTCCGGTAACCATGTTTCTAGTATATTCCACATGACCTGGACTATCAGCGATAATAAATTTTCTGCTTTGCGAAGAAAAGTAAATATGCGCTACATCTATTGTAATTCCTTGCTCTCTTTCTGCTATTAAACCGTCGGTAATTACCGAAAAATCTAAATCTTGCAATCCTTTTTCTTTGGTTTTTCTACGAACCAAATCTTCTTGTTCTATTGTTAAAGCATTGTGATCGTGCAAAAATCGTCCGATTAATGTACTTTTTCCGTCATCAACACTTCCTGCTGTATTAATTCTTACTAATTCCATTTTTAGAAATATCCTCCTTTCTTTCTTTGTTCTAAAGCCGCTTCAGAACGTTTATCATCTATTCTTGCACCTCTTTCAGAAGATTTAGAGGATTTGTTTTCATATAAAATTGAGTCAACTGAATCGGCAGTAGACAACAAAGCCGCTGTACACGTCATGTCGCCAACTGTTCTAAAACGAACAATATCATTTATAATTTCATCCGTTTCTACTAAATTCAAATAATCAGAATGTGCCAATAAAGCACCGTCGCGTTTTACCAATTTTCTTTCGTGCGAAAAATAAATTGTTGGCAACTTCAACTCTTCTTGTTTAATGTATTGCCAAACATCTTCTTCCGTCCAGTTACTAATTGGAAACGCACGCACATTTTCGCCGAAATTAATTTTACCATTCAGAATTTTAAACATTTCAGGGCGTTGTTTTTTGGAATCCCATTGACCAAAATCGTCACGAACAGAGAATATACGCTCTTTGGCACGTGATTTTTCTTCGTCTCTACGGGCTCCGCCAATACAAGCATCAAACCCAAATTCTTCGATAGTGTCTAACAATGTAACCGTTTGCAAAGCATTTCTACTGGCATATTTACCGGTTTCTTCCTGAACTTTCTTTTGGTCGATACTATCTTGAACGTAACGCACAATAAGTTCCACTCCTAATTTGTTAACTAACCAATCTCTAAATTCGATGGTTTCCGGGAAATTATGTCCGGTATCAATATGCACAAACGGAAACGGAATTTTCGCCGGATAAAAGGCTTTCTGAGCTAATCGAGCTACCGTAATAGAATCTTTACCTCCAGAAAACAACAAAGCGGGCTTTTGAAACTGAGCCGCTACTTCACGAAGAATATAAATACTTTCGTTTTCTAAATCTTTTAAATGTTTACTCATTCTTCAACTTCATTAATTATTTTGATCGATGTGAATATGCAATCCACATTCTTTTTTACCATTTTCCCACCACCAACGACCGGCTCTAAAATCTTCGCCCGGCTCTAAAGCTCTTGTACAAGGCGCACAACCGATACTCAAGAATCCCTTTTTATACAAACTGTTAATGGGAATATTATTTTGATTGACTTCGTTTTCAACTCCCTGCAACGAATAATGCAAAAGCGGATTAAATTTTACCAATTGATGCTCTTCGTCCCATTCTAAAAACTGCATACTTTCCCTATTTGGCGATTGTTCGGCACGCAAACCTGTAATCCAAACTGAAGCGCCTTGCAAAGCTCTATTCAAAGGTTTTACTTTACGAATAAAACAGCACTGCTTGCGTTCTTCTACACTATTATAAAAACCGTTAACCCCCGATTTTTGATAATACGCTTGAATATCTGCTTCTTCAGGAAAATAGGCTTTAATAGCTAAATTAGGATATTTACTTTGTGTTTTTTGCAACACTTCATAGGTTTCATTGAATTGGCGTCCTGTGTCTAAAGTAAAAACTTCAACCTTATCAGAAAAAGGGTTTACATAATGGGTCAACAACTGATCTTCGATTCCGAAAGAAGTTGAAAAAACTACTTTACCTTTTGCATGATTTAGCACTAGCTGAATAGTTTCTTCCAACGACAATTCGTTTAAAGATTGATTCCACTGCGCTATATTTTCCTTTGTTATTTTGTCCATTTATCCCAAACTTTTTCGTGAATAAAATACAATACCATTTTGGTAAACACTTCAAAACTTCCTATTGAAAAGGCGATTTTTATATCTCCAGTCATAAAAAATGAAATAATCATCGTATCTAAAGTACCTAATAATCGCCACGTTACAGCTTTACACGCTGAAATTTTAGTGTGACGACTCACTACCTCACCTGTTCTCCCAGACCGTAATAAATCAATTAGCATAACTCAAAAAATTTGGTTTCAAAGATACAATTAATCTATAGAACTAATGGATTAATGAGTTAATTTTTTTTTTAAAAGTTTGCCAAATCATAAAGCGATTGCTTCTCTAAAATAGACAACGCATTATCTCTAACTTGAATCATTAGCTTATTTAAAGCACAGGTTTCTTCACTCGGACAATCGTCACATTTTTCATAAAAATTAAGACTCACGCAAGGCAACAAAGCAATAGGTCCATCTAAAACCCGAATAACACTTGCTACTTTAATCTCTTTTGGATTTTTAAGCAAATAATAGCCTCCGCCTTTTCCCATCTTAGAACCTAAAATCCCAAACTTTTTCAAATCGAGTAAAATAGTTTCTAGGAATTTCTTTGAAATGCGTTCTTTTTCGGCTATTTCAGAAATTAATACGGGTGCTGATTTATCTTGCTTTGCAATATAAATCAGCGCTTTTAAACCGTATTTTGTTTTTCTTGATAACATATTATTCTGTTGGTAAAAAAACTTCTGCCATCATACAACGAGCACTTCCTCCTCCACAAGCCTCAATAATATCTAAACTTGCATGTACAATTTGGCAATGTTTTTCAATTTTAGCAATTTGATCTTTTGTTAAAGATTGATAAGCGGCATTACTCATCACTAAGAAACGTTCATCATTAGTACCACGTACCTGCAGCATATTTCCGGCAAAATTATTAACTTGATCTTCTGTGATAAAGATAACTTCTTTTCCTGATTTTTTCAAGGCTTCCAAAACCATTTTACGCTCTGTTTTATCATCAATACAATCAGCACAGATAACAGCAAAAGTTTCCGCAATACACATCATCACATTAGTGTGATAAATATGTCTTCTTTCTCCATCTACATTTTGAAAAGCTTCAAATATTATTGGTGTATATTCAAAATCTTCACAGAACTCAATAAATAACTCTTCATCTGCTCTTGGCGATAAAGCACAATACGCTATTTCGTTTGCTCTGTCTAAAATAATACTTCCGGTTCCTTCTAAAAAGATATTATCTTCTTCTGCTGAAGTGTAATCCATAATATCATTGATTACAAAACCTTTTTCTTCCAACAAATCTAAAATATCTTCGCGACGTTCTAAACGACGATTTTCAGCAAACATTGGATACAGAACAACGTCTCCATTTTCGTGGAATGAAATCCAGTTGTTTGGGAAAATACTATCCGGAGTATCGGGATTAACCGTATCATCAACTACAATGACATTAACCCCTATTTCTCTTAATTTTTCCACATAAGCATCAAATTCTTCTTGTGCTTTAGCATTCACAGTTGCCGGCAATAAATTATCCAAAACTTTTTGGTAATAATTATTCACAGCGGTTTGTTCGTTCATGCGAAAAGCCACAGGACGAATCATTACTATTGTATTAGTTGTCTGGTTCATATTTAATCTCTAATTAAAGGTAAAGTGGAACATCTTAACAATCCTTCCTGCTTTGAAATTTCAGCATACGGAATCTCTTCAACTGTAAATCCGTTTTCACGTAACCAAGTATTCAAACGGGTAAAGTTTTTTTCAGAAACCACTACATCGGGAGCAATTGAAAAAACGTTTGAATTCATGTGATACATTTCTTCTCTTTCGATGTGAAATAAATTCTCTTTTCCAAAAAGGTTTACCAAGAATAGATAATCTGCTTCTTCTCGGAAACCGCTTTTGTAGATGATTCCTTTATTGATTCCCACAGGTTGAAAACAACAATCTAAATGCAAAGCATTATCGCGAGGTTCAATTCTTGACTTCACCAAATCGAACTCTTTTACAATCTTATTGGGAAACATTTCTTTGATAAAATTGACACCCTGTGTATTCGTTCTTGCGGTAATGTAATCTTTATAATCACTTCCTTTATAAGTTCCGATAAAAATGTAGTCATTCCAAGGCATTACATCTCCTCCTTCAATATGAACTTCTTCCGGCGGACGAACTACTTTTGCAGGATCCATTTGGTCAATCACATATTGAATAGCATCTAATTCACGTTCTCTATCAGGTAAGATATTAGCTTTAATAAAATAATCATCAATTACAAAACCGATATCGCGAGAAAAAATTTGGTTATAATTTTCAATTATTTCAGGGCGAAAAACTTGTACGTCATATTTTTGAAAAACTTGGTTAAAAGCTTCTATTTCTTTAATCATATCTTCCTCTACAGGATAAGTTCCTGCTAAGATATGTTCTAATGATTTTGGATCGTACGCTTCTTCTACTGTAGGTGTAGCTCCATTACTTTGAGCAGTCCCCAAAATAACGGTCCTCAGACGAGAAGTTTCGTTTTTTACATTTAGTTTTAGCATAGTTTGTTTGGTTTGCACAAATATAGAAAAAAGACCTTTGTACCGAAAAACGGTTAAAAATAAAAAATCCCGATTGCTCGGGATTTTTATGATTATCTATCTTTTACTTCTTTAAAAGCTCTAAGTGGTGAACCTGTATACACCTGACGTGGACGCCCGATCGGTTCTTTGTTCAAACGCATTTCTTTCCATTGTGCAATCCAACCCGGTAGACGACCAATAGCAAATAATACTGTGAACATTTCTACCGGAATTCCCATAGCACGGTAAATAATTCCTGAATAGAAATCTACGTTCGGATATAAATTTCTTGATTTGAAATATTCGTCTTCTAAAGCTACTTTTTCTAATTGTTTAGCAATATCTAATAACGGATCATCAACTCCCAAAGCTCCTAATACATCATCAGCTGCTTTTTTGATAATGGTTGCTCTAGGATCAAAGTTTTTATATACTCTATGCCCGAATCCCATTAAACGGAAAGGATCATTTTTATCTTTTGCTTTCAACACGAATTTAGCAACATCACCACCATTATCGTGGATTTCCTGAAGCATTTCTAATACTGCTTGGTTAGCACCACCGTGTAATGGTCCCCATAACGCAGAAACACCTGCAGAAATTGACGCAAACAAGCCTGCATGAGAAGAACCAACGATTCTTACTGTTGAAGTAGAACAGTTTTGTTCGTGATCAGCATGTAGAATAAACAATTTATCTAAAGCTGTAATTACTTTTTGATCTGCTTTATATGGACCAGTTGGCAATTCGAACATTAAACGCATAAAGTTTTCTACATATCCTTTGGTGTTATCATAATAATTTAAAGGATACCCCATTCTTTTTCTGAATGTCCAAGTAGCAATTACTAAAAATTTACCGATTGTTTTACAAACTGCATTGTATAGTTCTTTTTCGCTTTCAACATTAACCGATTTCGGATTAAATGCTGTTAACGCACTAGTCAATGAAGACAAAACGCCCATTGGGTGAGCTGTTCTTGGAAAACCATCAATGATGCTTTTCATTTCTTCACTAACTAAAGTATATTTTCTAATGTCATTTTCAAATTTTTCAAGCTGCGCAGCAGTTGGCAACTCTCCAAAAATTAATAAGTAGGATACTTCTAGGAAAGAAGCTTTTTCAGCTAAATCTTCAATAGCATATCCTCTGTAACGCAAGATTCCCTCTTCACCATCTAAGAACGTAATCTCGCTTTTACAAGAACCTGTATTTTTATATCCAGGATCGATAGTAATAGCACCAGTTGCGGCACGCAACTTCTCTATATCGATAGCAGCTTCATTTTCAGTCCCCACAATAACAGGAAACTCATATTTACTGCCATCAAACTCTAATATTGCAGTTTTTGACATTGTGTATATAGTTTTTTTAATGTAAAAATTTAAGAATTATGCGAATTTAACGAATTATCTTCGAACTATAAAGAATTTAAAAATAATTTATGTTTATTTATTATACACAAAAAAGAAGCTGCCTTTAGATTAAAGGCAGCTTCTTTTTTGTGTGGTATTTTTCCTATTTTAATATTATCTTTTTAAACTCAGTTCCTTTATCTGTTCTGATTTTAAGTATGTATGATCCACGCGCTAGGTTCGATACTTCAAGGGAAAGCTGCTGTTTATCTGTAATTTTCACTAATACTAAACGTCCCTGAATATCATAAAATTCTACTTTTTTAATCGCTTCTGAAGCTTCAATATTTATGATATTCTCTGCAGGATTAGGAAATACCAAGGATATATTATTTTCAAACGAGCTATTGCTTAGTGACTGGAAAACAGTATTTGCCTCATTAGTTTCTATAGGAAAATTATAATCAAAGTAAATTCCGGCCTCATTTGAGACAAAATCATTGACATTTAAACTTTCTTTGGTTCTCATCTTAAACAAAATATTCCCATGCCCTCCTGTATCCAAATTAATTGACTGAAAAATAAACTCAAGTATATTATCCATCACTCGAGCTGTTACTCCATGTGAACTATCTAATATTTGCAATGTACTAATATCAAACTCTGTTTCGTCTATTTCAATTCTCACTACTACATTTTGCGCTTCACTAGTTCCTGTGTTCTCAAAATTTACCACGTAATGTAAATACTCATTTATATAACTAGGAGGCACAATATCTCCCTGAATACAAACAATATTATTAGGGTCATACGCATTAACTGCTGTTTCATTATAGACAAAGGTATTGTCTTCCGGAATTTCATCTCCTAAAACTGGTAAAATATTGGCTGTGAATGTAAATATATCGCCTCCATTTACAGGATAATCAGGATCTGTAGGAGGATTTACCATAAATGACACCATAATATTTCGACTTTCAAATGGCTTTAAATCAGTAAAATCCCAGTTTAGTTCTCCAAAATTTTGTACAGAAGGAGCTTCTGATGCTGAAGAAAATTCTAAATAATTATCATCAAAAGCAAAACTAATTCCATTAGCTTGTGACAAAACCTGATTTCCTTTGTTTTTATATACAATATTATACATTGCCATAAAACCAGGAATAACTGGTAAATAAGGTTCTATTACTATTTCCAAATCAGGATGAACACCATTTGCTGTCACACAAAAATCTTGTTGGAATATATTATTATTAATATCCGGGAATGTTACTGCACTATTTAGAGGAGTAACTTGAAAAAATCCTATATTTTCTAAATCCGGAGTAATTGTATAAGTTCCTATTCCAACATAATTTGTATAAACAGCCTGGTCATTGGTAAATGTACTACTTGTTGTTGTTCCATCTGTAATCGTTACTTTCACATACGGGTTTATACTGTCTTCACTATCACATCCATCATTATCTAAATCAAAAATAACTGTTCCTGTTATTGTATTATAGTTGCCTCCCGGTGTAAACGAACAATATGAGTTTACAACTGTTGATGCTGATGCTTGTGCTTGTACTGCTACTACCTGAGATTCATCAGCACAAATGTATGCTAAACTTGGATTGCTAACAAAGTTTAATATAGCCTCATCTGTGCCATTTTTAATAAATAGTGTTTCTAAATTATTACTATAACATTGTAAATTATTCAAAGCTATATTCTGTGATGCGTCAAGTGTAGTAAGTCGGTTGTTATTACACCATATTGTTGTCAAAGCCGGATTTTGCGAAATATCAAGTGTAGTAAGATTATTTGATTGACAACTTAGATATGATAAATTCGGTAAATTAGTCAAATCTAAGACAGAAAGATTACATTGACGTGTTTGCAATTGTTGAATACTCATAGTCCCAGAAAAAACAAGAGAATTTAAACTAGAACTATAGTCTGTACTTAATGATACTAAATTCGGATGATCTGTTGCGCTTACTGTTAGATTTGTTAAGCTAGTGTCATTACTAAACGAAATTCCCTGTGCTGCAGTACAGCCTTGTATATTTATGGTCGTCAACATCGGACAATAATCAGCTCCTAAATAAATCAAGCCTGTACAATTTTGCACATTATAAGTATGCAAAACAGGGTTATTACTACAGTTTAAGGATGTCAAAGCCGTGTGATTTGACAAATCGATTGAAGGAAAGTCATTATAGTCGGCTAATAAAGTTTCGAGTAAAGGCGAACCTGAATAATCCATTATATTCGCGATTTGGTTATTTCTGCAATACACCAACTCTAACGCAGGAAGATTAGTAACATCTAAAAATGTCAGATCATTTTCTCTACAATCTAAATGATACAAAGCAGGTAGGTTAGACACATCTAGCGTAGTTAAACTTCCTCCTTTACAATCTAGCCAGCCTAAACTTGTATTGCCTTGTACATTAAGGGAACTTAATGCAGGACAAGAAGAACCAAAAGAAAGTTCAGAAAGAGCCGGACAATTTGAGGCATCAACCGTTTGCAATGAAGTATTATTTCCAAATGTTAACGAAGTTAAATTAACCAATCCTGAAGCATCTACACTTGTAATTCCTGCATTTACTCCTAACCACAACAACTGTAATGCAGCATGTCCTGTAAAATCTAAATCACCCGAAAGCTGGTTATTATTTATTGCTATACTTGTTAATGATGAAGTTGACAATGGTAGTAGTAAACTATTAATTTGATTATTTGATGCACTTATAGATTGTATACCTGTTGCTGTACTCAAATCGAGTTCGGTAATTTGATTATTCCCGCAATATATCCTTTGTAAATTAGTAAGTCCGGCTATATTTAAAAAAGGGATAACATTATTATAGCAATCTATTTCCTGTAATTGAGACATCTGCGTAAGATTTAATCCTGTTGTGATTTGGTTGTTATTACACCACAATTTAGTTAGACTAATAAACGATTCAATTCCTGTCATATCAGCAATACTCATATAGTTTAAGTTCAATTGAGTCGGAACTTGTGCTTCAAATACCGAAATCTCGCCATCGCTATTTGTATCAATTGCCGGGATATAGTTTAATAATGCATTTTTTAAATTAGCATCAGGAATATATAAATTCTGAGCTTGTAATATTCCTGTCGCTAACAAAAAAATCACACCTATTCTTTGTATTATTTTTATTGCTTTCATGTTCTTGTTTTTTTATTTCACTGGATAAAATTAAAACCTGTTCTTTTATTATTTTTAGCAATTGAGCATATTGCTATTTTGATTTAGAATTTGATTAAATTGTTTTCAATAGCTCTTGTAAACGTTCTTTTTTACGTTGCGAAATAGGCAGATGATTTCCATCTGCCATTACTACATAGCCACCATCCTTTTTAATATATGATTTCAAATACTGTAAATTGATCAAGTGACTTTGATGAATACGTTCAAAACCATGTTCAACCAATAACTCTTCATATTCTTTAAGCGTTTTTGATATTAAAATAGGCTTACTATTTTTAATATAAAATTTGGTATAATTATCTTCACTTTCGCAACGAATAATATCATTTATTTCAAACAGATGAATTCCCTCGGAAGTAGAAAGAGCTATACGTTTAAAGTTATCCACTTTCTTTCTTATATTCTCAAGTAATAGATCGATATGCGCATAATTATCTTTACGCATTACTACTTCCTTAATTTTCACAATCACTTTTTTTAACTCATCAGGATCCACAGGCTTCAATAAAAAATCTAATGCACTGAATCGAAAAGCTTTAATGGCATATTGCTCAAAAGCAGTTATAAAAACGATATGGGAAGTTGATCTTCCATTTTTTTGAACCAGCTGTTCTAAAATATCGAATCCTGTTCCGTCATTCATTTGAATGTCGAGAAATACAACTTGGGGCTGAAGCTTTGTCATAATTTCCACTCCGGTTTTTACACTTTCAGCTTCCCCGATTATCTCTATATCAGTTGCATAGCGCGATAAAAGGCTACGCATTCCATTTCGCAAATTAGCATCATCGTCTATTAAAATCGCTGTTATCATAATTTTGTCTCTTTATATTGAACCGGTAAACATAAAATCACTTGTGTACCTACTATATTTTCATTGCTTTTTAACTCTTGAATTTCAACTTTGGTTTTCTTATCTGTATAAGCTTCCATCATTTCAAGGCGTTTTTTAGTAATATCTAATGCCATTGATTTATGGACTGCTACTAAATTTTCTTTTAATAACTGAGACTGGTTAAACCCTATTCCATCATCAATAATAGTACAAACCAAATTATCCTTTTCAAGTTCGAATCTTATCGTTATGTTCCCTTTTTCATTCTTAGGAACTAAACCATGAATAATAGCATTTTCTACAAAAGGTTGTAAAAGCAAAGGCGGTAAGGCCATATCGTCTTCTAATTCTTTACTTTTAAGTATTGAAAAATCAAATTTATAATTAAATCGTAGTTGCTCTAATTCCAGATAATTTTGTAAACTTTCTATCTCTTTATCAATAGGTATGAGGTTTTCTTTTGAATATTCTAATGTAAGCCGCATCAGTTTAGAAAACTTTGACAGATATTTAATGGCCTCATCTGTACTATTTTGCACGATGAAACTTGAAATTGATCCCAAACAATTAAAAACGAAATGAGGGTTCATCTGTAAATGAAGTGCTTTTTGTTCATATTCAGCTAATTCTTTTTGCAACAAGAATGTTTTTTTTAATTGAATTCGATTGTAAACTAAGAGCCCAATACTTAACAATAAAAATGCTAACAGTAGCACAAATATTAACTGTGTTTTATGCAATTTTGCTTCTTCTTTATACAACAATTCTTTTTTATCCATTTCCAATTGATGCTTCTCGAATTCATAATTCATTTCAAGCTCAACACTTTTCCTAATCTGCTGTTCATTTATTAAACTATCTTTCAGCTTATCGTAATTGATGAAATGTTGTAATGCTAAATCTGGTTTTCCTTGTTTGGTGTAGATATCACTTAATAATTTCTCCCCTAGAACCTTTTGTTCCAAAACATCTGTTTCTTTAGTATATCCTATTGCTTTTTGCACCATTTGAATTGCTTGAGAGAACTGATTTTGATCTAAATACATTTGTCCTAAATGAATATAGGTATCCGCCTGACCAAATTTATCGCCTATAGTTTCAAATGATTGTATAGCTTCCTCCCAATTCTTTATCGCATTTGAAGTATCTCCTATTTCGTGATAATATAATCCGATATTATTATACCATTCTCCTAAAGCCCTAAAATCTTTAGTCTTGTTTAAAATTTTCTTGGCTTCATTATAATGCTCTAAGGCACTGCTATAATCTTTTGTTTGTCTATAAATATTTGCAATATTTGTGTGTGTTATTCCGGCTCCTTCATCGGCGTTCTTTTCCTGAATTTTTTGTGCTTTAGTAAAATATTCTAATGCTTTAAAATTTGAAGATTGCGATAAATACACTACGCCAATGTTATTATATAATATGGCGCTATTAGCTTCATCTTTTAATTTTTCAAACAATTTTGCTGATTTTAAATAATATTGTAGCGCTTTAGAATAGTTGCTCTGCTCCGCAAATACGATTCCTATACTTCCATATATTTTTGCTAATCCCTGTTCTATATGCTGATCACTTTTTCCAAACTGTATTTCATCTTCAAACAGTTGAGCAGCTTTCTGAAAACAGTCAAGTGCTTTTTTATAATCTCCTGAAATAATAGCTGCGGTACCTAAATTACGAAGTGCATTTCCTTTTCCTTTATTAAAATCTATTTTTTGGGATAACGAATAAGCCTCTTCTGCATAATAGTTCATTTGCTTTACATCAGAAGTTTTGTAGCCATTGGATATTTCGTTTAAAACATTTACTCTATCAATATCATTTCTGGTTCCTTTTAAAACATGAAGTAAACTATCGTGTTTATTTTGAGAAAAACCTATCGTAATAAATAGAAAAGTAAAAACAATTTGAATACTATTTAGTCTCATTTCATAACTTATTGATAAACAAAAATAAAGTTTAGTTTATTCAAAATAACATAAAATGAGGATTTACCCTTTTTGAATGAGAATTTGATGAAAATAAAAAATCCGACTCAAATGAGTCGGATTTAAGAAAGATATTGATATTATTTTTAAAACTTCTTCTTTTTCATTTCTGAAAAAGATTGAGAGAAGATTGAATCAATATAATTTATTTTTGTTTAAAAGCTTTTTCTTGTGGAAAATAAGCGATATCTGCTAATTCTTCTTCGATACGTAATAATTGATTGTATTTCGCCATACGATCTGAACGAGAAGCCGAACCTGTTTTGATTTGACCACAATTTAATGCTACTGCTAAATCAGCGATAGTATTATCTTCAGTTTCTCCTGAACGGTGGCTCATTACTGAAGTATAACCAGCGTTGTGTGCCATATTTACTGCAGCAATAGTTTCAGTTAACGTACCAATTTGGTTTACTTTAATCAAAATTGAATTCGCAATTCCTTCAGCAATACCTCTTGACAAGCGCTCTACATTGGTTACATACAAATCATCACCTACTAATTGAACTTTATCTCCAATTTTTTCAGTTAATAATTTCCAACCAGCCCAATCATCTTCATACATACCATCCTCAATTGAAATGATAGGATATTTAGCTGCTAATTCAGCTAAGTATTCCGCTTGTTCAGCAGAAGTTCTTACTTTTCCTTTATCACCTTCAAATTTTGTATAATCGTATTTTCCGTCAACATAAAATTCAGAAGCAGCACAGTCTAAGGCAACTTTAACATCCTCACCGAAAGTATAACCCGCTTTTTCAACTGCAATTTTAATTGAATCTAAAGCATCTTCTGTACCACCAGCTAAATTTGGAGCAAAACCACCTTCGTCTCCTACTGCAGTAGAAAGATTTCTGTCGTGCAATACTTTTTTCAAGTTGTGGAAAATTTCAGTTCCCATTTGCATCGCATGCGTAAAGTTTTTAGCCTTAACCGGCATAATCATAAACTCTTGGAAAGCGATAGGCGCATCTGAATGAGAACCTCCGTTGATGATATTCATCATTGGAACCGGTAACGTATTAGCAGAAACTCCACCAACGTAACGATATAAAGGCATTCCTAATTCATTAGCCGCAGCTTTAGCCACAGCCAAAGAAACACCTAGAATAGCATTAGCTCCTAAATTTGATTTATTAGCTGTACCATCTAATTCAATCATGGCTTTATCGATAGCATTTTGTTCAAAAACAGATATACCAATTACTTCAGAGGCAATTGTTGTATTTACATTCTCTACTGCTTTTAAAACACCTTTACCCATATAATCTTTTCCGCCATCGCGTAATTCTACAGCCTCGTGCTCACCTGTTGAAGCTCCACTTGGAACTGCTGCTCTACCTAAAACTCCGTTTTCAGTAATTACATCAACTTCAACTGTAGGATTTCCTCTTGAATCCAAAATTTGTCTCGCATGTACTTTTACAATAATGCTCATTTTTATCTAATTTTTGGTTTGTTATTTTGTGTATTAAACAAAAATATAACTATTAAAATTAATAATACACATTTCTAAAAAAACTTATAAACGATAACGATTTAGTTCTTTGACGCTTTAATGTTCTCAATAAACTGATCGAAAAGATACGCAGAATCGTGTGGTCCCGGACTAGCTTCAGGGTGATATTGTACTGAGAAACAGTTTTTAGACTTCATTCGCATACCTGCTACCGTTCCGTCATTTAAGTGAACATGAGTCAACTCAAAATCTGAATTTTTCTCTAATTCTTCTTTTGAAACTGCAAAACCGTGGTTTTGAGAAGTGATTTCCCCTTTACCAGTGATTAAATTCTTTACCGGATGATTAATCCCTCTATGTCCATTAAACATTTTATAAGTCGAAATTCCGTTTGCTAAAGCAATTACTTGATGTCCTAAACAAATTCCGAACAAAGGTTGGTTTTCATTTAAAATATCGCGAGCCACTTGTTGTGCAGATACTAAAGGTTCTGGATCTCCAGGACCGTTTGAAAGGAAATAACCGTCAGGATTAAAGGATTTTAAATCAGTATACGTTGCATCATAAGGAAACACTTTAATATAACAATCTCTTGTTGCTAGGTTTCTTAAAATGTTAGTTTTTATTCCCAAATCTAATGCAGATATTTTATAGGCAGCATTTTCATCTCCAAAGAAATAAGGTTCTTTTGTAGAAACCACAGACGCTAATTCTAATCCGTTCATATCCGGAACATCCGCTAATAAAGTTTTCAATTCCTCAATTGGAGTACCATCTGTACAAATTACAGCGTTCATTGCCCCATTATCTCTAATATAACTAACTAAAGCCCTAGTATCGACATCAGAAATCACAACTAAATTTTGCTTTTCAAAATAATCAAACAAACTTTCACTAGCGCCTGGTCTTGAATAATTAAAACTGAAGTTTTTACAAACTAAACCAGCAATTTTTACTCCATTTGATTCAACATCTTCTTCACTCACTCCATAATTTCCAATATGGGCATTAGCTGTAACCATAATTTGTCCAAAGTAGGATGGATCGGTAAAAATTTCTTGATAACCTGTTGTTCCTGTATTAAAAGCAACTTCTCCAAAAGTTTTTCCTTCAATTCCAATTGATTTTCCGTAAAAAACAGTTCCATCTTTTAATAAGAGTACAGCTTGTTTTCGATTTGTATATTTCATTCTTTATTGTGTTGTTTTTTTTGCAAAGTTAAATCTATTCGACCTATTTTAAAATTAAAACATAAAAAAAAGGATAAACTAAAATAGCTTATCCTTTTTTTATAAATCATTCTTTCATGATTATTCAGTTGCTTCAGTATTTTCAGAAGTCTCAGCAGCAGGTGCTTCAGGTGCAGCAGCCTCAGCTTTTTTAGATCTACCACGACGTGTAGATTTTTTAACTTCTTTTTTACCTCCGTTATAGATTTCGTTGAAATCTACTAATTCGATCATTGCCATATCAGCGTTATCTCCTAAACGGTTTCCTAACTTAATGATACGAGTATAACCTCCCGGACGATCTCCAACTTTAGCAGCTACTTCTCTGAATAATTCAGTTACAGCATATTTATTTCTTAAATAAGAGAAAACAATACGTCTGTTATGTGTAGTATCTTCTTTAGATTTAGTAACTAACGGCTCTACGAATTGTTTTAAAGCTTTAGCTTTAGCAACTGTAGTGTTAATTCTTTTGTGCTCAATTAACGAACATGCCATATTAGCTAACATTGCTTTTCTATGACCTGTTTGTCTACTTAAGTGATTTACTTTTTTTCCGTGTCTCATGACCTTACTAATTTAACCTTCATCTTGCATCGATCCTTTGTGGAGCGCAAAATATGAAGTAATTTATTCTTTATCTAATTTATATTTACTTAAATCCATACCGAAGTTTAAACCTTTAGAAGCTACTAATTCATCTAGCTCAGTTAAAGATTTTTTACCAAAGTTACGGAACTTCATTAAGTCGTTTTTATTAAAAGAAACTAAGTCTCCTAATGTATCTACTTCAGCCGCTTTTAAACAATTTAATGCTCTAACAGATAAATCCATATCTACTAGTTTAGTCTTTAACAGCTGACGCATGTGTAAAGATTCTTCATCATAAGATTCAGTTTGAGCAATTTCATCAGCCTCCAATGTAATTCTCTCATCAGAAAACAACATAAAGTGGTGAATCAACGTTTTAGCTGCTTCAGTTAAAGCGTCTTTTGGGTGTATTGAACCATCAGTTTTGATTTCAAAAACTAATTTTTCATAATCAGTTTTTTGTTCAACACGATAGTTTTCAATTGAATATTTTACATTCTTTACAGGAGTGTAAATTGAGTCTGTAAAAATAGTTCCAATAGGCGCGTTTGCTTTTTTGTTTTCTTCAGCAGGAACATAACCTCTACCCTTTTCGATAGTAAGCTCCATGTTGATAGTTGTTTTACTATCTAAAGTACAGATTACTAAATCCGGATTCAATACTTGAAAACCAGAGATGAATTTTTGAAAATCACCGGCAGTAATTTGCTCTTTACCAGAAAGTGAAATCGAAACAGATTCATTATCTACATCTTCAATTTGTCTTTTGAAGCGAACTTGTTTTAAGCTTAAGATAATTTCTGTAACGTCTTCAACTACACCAGAAATTGTTGAGAACTCATGCTCAACTCCTTCAATTCTAACAGATGTAATTGCGTAACCTTCTAGTGAAGAAAGTAAAACTCTTCTTAATGCATTACCAACAGTCAATCCATA
This sequence comes from Flavobacterium sp. U410, assembly GCF_053570605.1. Classification (NCBI taxonomy): domain Bacteria; kingdom Pseudomonadati; phylum Bacteroidota; class Flavobacteriia; order Flavobacteriales; family Flavobacteriaceae; genus Flavobacterium; species Flavobacterium sp. U410. Next base: position 143,388 of record NZ_JBSEFI010000002.1, on the reverse strand, counting down.
TCCAGGTTCTAAAGGTCTAAATTCAAATTTACCTTCAAAATCGGTTGAATCGATCATGATAACTTTATCGGGCTTTTGAAAATTAAATAATGCCATATCTCGACTAAAGTCAATTATTATTTGTTATACAACTCAACGATTAGTTGTTCTTTGATATTTTCTGGGATTTGTAATCTTTGTGGAACAGCTACAAAAGTACCTTCTTTAGTATCGTTGTTCCAAGTAATCCACTCGTAAACGTGAGCAGAATTAGATAAAGAACGATCAATAGCTTCAAGAGATTTAGATTTCTCACGGATAGCTACTTTATCACCAGGTTTTAAATGGTAAGAAGGAATGTTAACAACCTCTCCATTTACAGTAATATGACGGTGAGATACAATCTGACGAGCTGCTCTACGAGATGGAGCAATACCCATACGATAAACAACGTTATCTAAACGTGCCTCACATAATTGTAATAAGATTTCACCTGTTACCCCAGATGCAGCAGATGCTTTTTCATATAAGTTTCTGAATTGTTTTTCTAAAATACCATAAGTATATTTAGCTTTTTGCTTTTCCATTAACTGAACAGCATATTCAGATTTTTTACCTCTTTTACGAGCTAAACCGTGTTGCCCTGGAGGGTAATTTCTTTTTTCGAAGGCTTTATCATCTCCGAAGATAGCCTCGCCAAACTTACGAGCGATTTTTGTTTTAGGACCAGTATATCTTGCCATTTTAAAAAATAAATTAAGGTAGGGATTATGAATTCAGGTCTAAATTTATCCTTCGATAATCGTAAACCTACCTTGGTTATACTAATAGTTAATTAAACTCTTCTTCTCTTAGGAGGACGACATCCATTGTGAGGAATTGGAGTAACGTCGATAATTTCAGTTACTTCGATACCACCATTGTGGATAGAACGAATAGCTGATTCTCTACCGTTACCTGGACCTTTAACGTAAACTTTTACTTTTTTCAATCCAGCCTCTAGTGCTACTTTTGCACAATCTTCTGCTGCCATTTGAGCTGCATATGGAGTGTTCTTTTTAGAACCTCTGAAGCCCATTTTACCAGCTGAAGACCAAGAGATAACTTCACCTTTTTTGTTTGTTAACGAAATGATGATGTTATTAAAAGTAGCATTAATATGTGCTTCTCCAGAAGATTCAACGATAACTTTACGTTTTTTTGCTGTTGTCTTAGCCATATTACTTACTTATTATTTAGTTGCTTTTTTCTTGTTAGCAACAGTTTTTCTCTTACCTTTTCTAGTTCTAGAATTATTCTTAGTTCTTTGACCTCTTAATGGAAGTCCAGCTCTATGACGAATACCTCTTTGACATCCAATATCCATTAAACGTTTGATGTTTAATTGAATTTCAGAACGCAATTCTCCTTCAATTTTGTAATAAGAAACAGCCTCACGAATAGCGCTGATTTCATCATCATTCCAATCTTGAACTTTCTTGTCTTCGCTCACTTGAGCTTTTGCTAAGATATCTTTAGCTCTGCTTTTACCAACACCGAAGATGTATGTTAAAGCAATAATTCCTCTTTTTTGTTTAGGTACATCTACCCCTGCAATTCTTGCCATAATTATCCTTGTCTTTGTTTAAATCTAGGATTCTTTTTATTAATCACGTATAATCTTCCTTTTCTACGCACAATAATGCACTCGGCACTTCTCTTTTTTACTGATGCTCTTACTTTCATTTTAATAGCCTTTAGTATCTATATGTAATTCTTGCTTTTGTTAAGTCGTAAGGGCTCATTTCAAGTTTTACTTTGTCACCAGGTAACAATTTAATGTAATGCATACGCATTTTTCCTGAAATATGAGCGATTACAACGTGTCCGTTTTCTAATTCAACTCGAAACATTGCATTTGACAACGCCTCTACAATTGTTCCGTCTTGTTCTATTGCTGATTGTTTTGCCATAAATATATTAAGCTACTGCTTTTCTATTTTTACCACTTTTCATCAATCCATCATAGTGTCTGTTCAACAAATACGTATTGATTTGTTGAATGGTATCAATCGCAACACCCACCATAATTAGCAAAGACGTACCTCCATAAAAATAACCCCAAGCTCCTTGAACATGTAACAAGCTTACCACAATAGCTGGTAAAATTGCAATCAATGCTAAGAAAATTGAACCTGGAAAAGTTATCAACGACATAATCTTATCAAGATAATCACTAGTTTCAACACCTGGTCTAATACCCGGTATGAAACCACCACTTCTCTTTAAATCATCAGCCATTTTGTTTGTAGGTACAGTAATTGCGGTGTAAAAATACGTAAAAATTATAATTAACAAAGCAAATACTAAATTATACACTAATCCGAAAGGATCTTTAAACATAGTAGCTACTGATTGTGCCGTATCAGATTCTTTTGCTAATCCGGAAATTGCAGCTGGAATAAACATAATTGCCTGAGCAAAGATAATAGGCATTACTCCAGAAGCATTTAACTTCAAAGGAATAAATTGTCTTGACCCCATCATATCTTCTTCAAACTCTCCCGCAACTGTTCTTCTAGCATACTGCACAGGAATTTTTCTAACTGCCATTACTAATAAGATACTAGCAATGATCACCAAGAACCATAAAATCACTTCTATCACAATCATCATAACACTACCGCTTGACTCTTGAGAAGTTCGTGACATAAATTCTTGAATAAATGCTTGTGGCATTCTAGCTATGATACCAACCATAATTAATAAAGAAATACCGTTTCCAATACCTTTATCAGTGATCTTCTCACCTAACCACATAGCGAAAATAGTTCCTGTTACCATAATTAACACAGAAGAGAACAAGAATGAGAATGAACTCACCCCTAACAAAAATGCATCAGCAGGTAAAGTTCTGTAAAGATTATAGATATAACCTGGACCTTGTACCAAAGTGATAATTATTGTTAGCCATCTTGTGATTTGGTTAATCGTTTTACGACCACTTTCTCCATCACTTTGTAATTTCTGCAAATAAGGAATAGCAATTCCCATTAATTGGACTACAATTGAAGCCGAGATGTATGGCATAATACCTAATGCAAATACAGAAGCTTGCGAAAACGCACCTCCTGTAAATACATTGATTAACCAACCAATACCTTCGTTTGTTTGGTTAGTAAGATTTCCTAATTTAGTAGCATCAATACCTGGAAGTGTTACTTGCGCACCAAAACGATACACCAACAACAAACCTAGAGTTAATAAAATTCTATTTTTTAACTCTTCAATTTTCCAAACATTGATAAAAGAATCTATAAATTTCTTCATGTTACTAAAAGGATTATAAAGTTACAGCTTCTCCACCAGCAGCCTCGATAGCCGCTTTTGCAGACGCAGTAAATTTGTGAGCACTTACTTTAAGTTTAGCTTTTAGCTCACCTCTTCCTAAAATCTTTACCAAGCTATTTTTTGTAGCTAAACGATTTTCTACTAATACATCAAAATCAATTGTATCAGTGATAACACCATTATCTACTAAAGATTGAATTGTATCTAAGTTTACACCTTGATATTCAACTCTGTTAATATTTTTAAATCCAAACTTAGGTACACGTCTTTGAAGTGGCATTTGACCTCCTTCGAAACCAATTTTCTTAGAATAACCAGAACGTGACTTAGCTCCTTTGTGACCTCTTGTTGAAGTACCACCTTTACCAGAACCTTGTCCTCTACCTACTCTCTTATTTTGGTTGTGAACTGAACCTTCAGCAGGCTGTAAGTTACTTAAATTCATAACGAAAACTATTATTTAGTTTCTTCAACAGAAACCAAGTGTTTAACTTTATTTACCATTCCAAGGATAGCAGGACTTGCGTCATGCTCAACAACTTGACCTAATTTTCTTAACCCTAAAGAATCTAAAGTTCTTTTTTGAGTCTCAGGACAGTTGATTCTACTTTTAACTTGTTTTACTAAAATTTTTCCCATTTTCCTTGAATTTTTATCCTTTAAATACTTTATCAAGAGATACGCCTCTTTGTTTAGCAACAGTTGCAGCACTTCTCATTTGTAATAAAGCATCAAAAGTAGCTTTAACAACGTTATGAGGATTAGAAGAACCTTGAGATTTTGACAATACATCATGAATCCCAACCGACTCTAATACCGCACGCACAGCACCACCAGCAATAACTCCAGTACCGTGAGAAGCAGGCATTAAGAATACTCTAGCTCCACCAAACTTACCTTTCTGCTCATGAGGAACAGTAACACCGCTTAAAGGAACTCTTACTAAATTTTTCTTAGCATCTTCTACTGCTTTAGCAATTGCTTCAGAAACATCTTTAGATTTCCCTAATCCGTGTCCTACAACACCGTTTTCATCACCAACAACTACGATTGCAGAGAAACCGAATGCTCTACCTCCTTTAGTTACTTTGGTAACACGATTTACACTAACCAAACGATCTTTTAACTCAAGACCACTTGGTTTTACCAGTTCTACATTTTTATAATTTTGATACATAACTTCTTAGAATTTTAGTCCAGCTTCTCTAGCTCCTTCAGCCAATGATTTAACACGTCCATGGTATAAATAACCACCTCTATCAAAAGAGATAGTAGAAATACCTGCATTAAGAGCTCTTTCAGCTACTAATTTACCTACTGCATTTGCAATTTCAGTTTTTGTACCATTTGCAACTTCTTTATCACGAGAAGATGCAGAAACTAATGTAGTACCATTCACGTCATCTATGATTTGTGCATAGATTTCTTTATTAGATCTAAATACAGAAAGTCTAGGTTGTGCAGCAGTACCGCTAACAATCTTTCTAATTCTGAATTTAATTCTTTGTCTTCTTTCAGTTTTTGTTAATGACATAGCCTTAATTTTTAAGCTGATTTACCTGCTTTTCTTCTTAATACTTCACCTACAAACTTAATACCTTTTCCTTTGTAAGGCTCAGGTTTACGGAAAGATCTGATTTTAGCAGATACTTGGCCTAATAATTGTTTGTCAAATGATGATAATTTCACTATTGGATTTTTACCTTTTTCAGAGATTGTTTCAACTGTAACTTCAGGAACTACTTCTAAAACGATGTTGTGTGAATAACCTAAAGCTAAATCAAGTTTTTGACCTTGATTTGAAGCACGGTAACCAACACCTACTAATTCTAATTGTTTAGTAAAACCTTCTGAAACTCCTAAAATCATATTATTGATTAGAGCACGATATAATCCATGTTTCGCTCTCTCATTTTTGTTATCTGATGAACGCTCAACAACTACAGTGTTGTCTTCAACTTTTACAGTTACATCAGAGAACTCTTGAGAAAGCTCGCCTAATTTTCCTTTTACTGTAACTACAGCATCTTTCACTTCTACAGTTACTCCCGCTGGAATTGCAATCGGACTTTTACCTATTCTTGACATGCTTTCGTCTTTTAATTAATATACGTAACAAATTACCTCTCCACCAACATTTAACTGTTTAGCTTGTTTACCTGTCATAACACCTTTAGATGTAGAAACGATAGCTACACCTAAACCGTTTAAAATTCTAGGCAAATCTGCAGAGCTAGCATATTTACGTAAACCTGGTTTACTAATTCTTTGAATATCTCTAATCACAGACTCTTTAGTTTCTTTATCATACTTAAGAGCGATTTTAATAGTACCTTGAACGGTATTATTTTCAAATTTGTAACTCAAGATATATCCTTGGTCAAACAAAATTTTTGTGATTTCTTTTTTCAAATTAGAGGCAGGAATCTCAACCACTTTGTGGTTAGCTCTCACAGCGTTTCTAACTCTTGTAAGGAAATCTGCAATTGGATCTGTATACATATAAAAAAATTTGCGGTTTCGGTTTTCAAGAGGCAACCCACTCCTTGAACCTAAAACCAATTAAATTCAAAATTCTAATTAACTCCTATAAGCCGCAACAGCACACACTAAGTTGTACTTTTGCGACTTATAAAAATCTTTTTTTTTCAATAAAAAGTGTGCAAATATACACTTTTTTATTTTTTAAACAAATTTTAATTACCAGCTAGATTTTTTAACACCTGGAATTAATCCTTGGTTTGCCATTTCACGGAATGTTACACGTGAAATTCCGAATTGACGCATGTAGCCTCTTGGTCTTCCTGTTAATTTACAACGGTTGTGTACACGTACAGGAGATGCATTTTTTGGTAATTTTTGCAAAGCTTCATAATCACCAGCCTCTTTCAAAGCTTTTCTTTTTTCAGCATATTTAGCTACTAATGCTTCTCTTTTAGCCTCACGGGCTTTCATAGATTCTTTAGCCATGTCTTAATTCTTTTTAAAAGGTAATCCTAATTCTGCTAATAATGATTTTGCCTCTTTGTCAGTTTCCGCAGAAGTAACAAATGTAATGTCAAAACCAGCGATTTTGTTTACTTTATCGATATCAATCTCAGGGAAGATAATTTGTTCTAAAACCCCTAAGTTATAGTTACCTCTACCATCAAAACCAGTCGATTTGATTCCACCAAAGTCTCTTACACGTGGCAAAGAAGAAGTAATCAATCTGTCTAAAAATTCATACATTCTATCTCCACGTAAAGTCACTTTAGCACCAATTGGCATACCTTTTCTCAATTTGAAAGACGCAACGTCTTTCTTAGAGATTGTAGATACTGCTTTTTGACCAGTAATTTTAGTAATTTCTTCAACAGCGTAATCTACTAATTTTTTATCAGATACAGCTGCACCAACTCCACGGCTTACAACAATTTTCTCAAGTTTAGGAACTTGCATGATATTTTTGTAACCGAATTCCTCTGTAAGAGCAGCAATTACTCTGCTCTTATATTCTTCTTTTAATCTAGGTATATAAGACATAACTATAATACTTGATTAGATTTTTTTGAAAATCTCACTTTCTTGTCTCCTTCAACTTTAAAACCTACTTTAGTAACTGACTTTGATTTTGGGTCAATTAAAGATAGGTTAGAAATATGAATAGGAGCTTCCTTCTTAACGATACCACCTTGAGGGTTTTTAGCACTTGGTTTTGTATGTTTTGAAACCATGTTTACACCTTCAACTACCGCTTTATTTGCTTCACGGATAACGCGTAAAACTGTACCTTCAGCACCTTTGTGGTCACCAGCGATAACCTTTACTACGTCTCCAGATTTAATTTTTAGCTTTGCCATCATTTTAAGAATTAAAGCACCTCAGGTGCTAATGATACAATTTTCATGAATTGTTTTTCACGAAGTTCTCTGGCTACCGGACCAAAAACACGAGTACCTCTCATTTCACCTGCAGCGTTTAACAATACACATGCGTTATCGTCAAAACGGATGTAAGATCCATCAGCTCTTCTCACTTCTTTTTTAGTACGTACAACAACTGCAGTTGATACAGCTCCTTTTTTTACGTTACCGTTAGGAGTAGCATCTTTAATAGAAACTACAATTTTATCACCAACAGAGGCATAACGACGTTTCGTTCCTCCTAAAACACGGATAGTTAAAACTTCTTTAGCTCCCGTGTTATCTGCTACTTTTAATCTTGATTCTTGTTGTACCATAATTATTTCGCTCTTTCAATGATTTCAACTAATCTCCAACATTTAGATTTACTTAATGGACGAGTCTCCATAATTCTTACAGTATCTCCAATGTTACAATCGTTTGTTTCGTCGTGAGCAACATATTTTTTAGTTTTCAACACGAACTTACCATATAAAGGGTGTTTTACTCTTCTTGTTTCAGAAACAACAATAGATTTCTCCATTTTGTTGCTAGTAACAACACCAACTCTTTCTTTTCTTAAATTTCTTTTTTCCATCTTTCAGCAGAATACAATTATTGTAACTCTCTTTTAGTTAACTCAGTCTCAACTCTCGCTACCGCTCTTCTTACATTTCTTAGTTGTAATGGGTTTTCGACTGGAGAAATTGTGTGAGCCGTTTTTAGGTCGGCATAAGTTCTTTTCAATTCACTAAGTTTCTCTTGTAACTCAGCTGCAGATAGATTTTTTATTTCTGATTGTTTCATAATGATCTTTTAATTATGCTTCGAAATCTCTAGCAACAACAAACTTAGTTTTTACAGGAAGTTTTTGAGCAGCAAGACGTAAAGCCTCTTTTGCTACAGCAAGTGGCACACCACCTACTTCAAACATGATTTTTCCTGGTTTCACAACTGCAGCCCAATATTCAACTGCACCTTTACCTTTACCCATACGTACTTCAAGAGGCTTCTTAGTAATAGGTTTATCTGGGAAAATTTTGATCCACAACTGACCCTCTCTTTTCATGAAACGAGTAGCTGCGATACGAGCTGCCTCAATTTGACGTGATGTAATGAACATCCCTGTTTCATGAACAGATTTAATTCCAAACATACCATTTGAAAGCTCGTGCCCTCTTTGAGACACACCTTTCATTCTACCCTTCTGTACCTTACGGTATTTTGTTCTTTTAGGCTGTAACATTTTTCTTTAATTTAAAATAATTACTTTCTTTTGCGTCCGTTTGGTTTACCTTTTCCTGTAGAAGCAGATCCTGTAGATTTAGATTTCTGTTTATCCATACCTACTAACGGAGAAAGATCTCTTTTTCCGTAAACCTCACCTTTCATAATCCATACTTTGATTCCCATTCTACCGTAAGTAGTATGAGCTTCACCTAAAGCATAGTCAATGTCAGCTCTGAAAGTTGACAATGGAATTCTACCTTCTTTGAAGTTTTCAGAACGTGCCATTTCAGCACCATTCAAACGACCAGAAATTTGAACTTTAATACCTTCAGCATTCATTCTCATTGCAGCCGCAATAGCCATTTTGATAGCTCTTCTGTAAGAGATTCTGCTTTCAATTTGACGAGCAATGCTGTTAGCTACTAAATAAGCGTCTAACTCAGGTCTTTTAATTTCAAAGATGTTGATTTGAACTTCTTTGTCAGTAATTTTCTTAAGTTCTTCTTTTAACTTGTCTACCTCTTGACCGCCTTTACCAATGATGATACCTGGACGAGCCGTAGTGATAGTAACGGTTACAAGTTTCAAAGTTCTTTCGATAATTATCTTAGAAACACTAGCTTTTGCTAAACGAGCATGGATATATTTACGGATTTTATAATCTTCAGCGATTTTATCTCCATAATCATTTCCACCGTACCAGTTTGAGTCCCATCCTCTGATGATACCAAGTCTATTTCCGATTGGATTTGTCTTTTGTCCCATACTGTTTATTAATTACTTTGTGTGTTATTATTCTCTCCTAACACGATAGTTACGTGGTTAGAACGTTTTCTAATTCTGTGTGCACGACCTTGTGGAGCTGGACGAAGTCTTTTCAACATCATACCACCATCAACACGGATCTCTTTTACGAATAAGCCAGCTTCTTCTAAACTTCCTTCAGCATTTTTAGCCTGCCAGTTAGCAATTGCCGATAACAAAAGTTTCTCTAATTTTCTAGAAGCTTCTTTTTGACTAAATCTCAATATGTTAAGAGCTAATTCAACTTTCTTACCTCTAACCAAATCAGCTACTAAACGCATTTTTCTTGGCGAAGTAGGGCAGTTGTTTAATTTAGCAAAAGCAACTTGTGCTTTAGCTTCTTTAATCTGCTCTGCTCTTTCTTTTTTACGAACTCCCATAGCTTCTTATTATTTTTTACCTTTATTTTTTGCACCAGCATGACCACGGAATGATCTAGTTGGCGAAAATTCTCCTAATTTATGACCTACCATGTTCTCAGTTACATAAACCGGAACAAATTGACGACCATTATGTACTGCGATAGTTTGTCCAACGAAGTCAGGCGTAATCATAGAAGCTCTTGACCAAGTTTTGATCACTGCTTTATTACCTTTCTCAACGTTTTCTAAAACTTTCTTCTCTAATTTATAATGTACGTAAGGTCCTTTTTTTAATGAACGTGCCATGTCTATCTAATTATTTCTTTCTACGTTCTACAATATACTTATTACTCGGGTTAACCTTAGAACGAGTTCTATAACCTTTAGCAGGTAAACCTTTTCTTGAACGTGGGTGACCTCCCGAAGAACGTCCTTCACCACCACCCATTGGGTGATCAACTGGGTTCATTGCTACTGGTCTAGTTCTTGGTCTTCTACCTAACCATCTTGATCTACCGGCTTTACCTGATACTACTAATTGGTGGTCAGAGTTAGATACAGCTCCAATTGTAGCCATACATGTTAACAAGATTAATCTTGTTTCACCAGAAGGCATTTTAATTGTAGCATATTTACCATCTCTTGCCATCAATTGAGCAAAAGTTCCTGCAGAACGAGCAATCACAGCACCTTGTCCCGGTCTTAACTCGATACAAGAAATAACTGTACCTAGAGGAATTTTACTTAAAGGCATTGCATTTCCAATTTCCGGAGCTGCATTTTCACCAGACACTACAGTTTGTCCAACTTGTAAACCGTTTTGAGCAATGATGTAAGTTTTAGCTCCATCAGCATAAGCGATCAAAGAAATGAAAGCTGAACGGTTTGGATCGTACTCGATAGTTTTAACTACAGCAGGAACTCCAGCTTTAGTTCTTTTAAAATCTACGATACGATATTTTTGTTTATGACCACCACCTGTATAGCGCATGGTCATTTTTCCTTGACTATTTCTACCTCCAGAGTTTTTTTTCGGCGCCAATAATGACTTAACCGGCTTATCAGTTGTAATAGTGTCAAAGCTATTTACAACTCTAAAACGCTGACCCGGGGTAATAGGCTTTAATTTTCTAACTGACATTTTCTATTAGATATTAGTATAAAAATCTATTGTTTCTCCTTCTTGTACTTGAACAACTGCTTTTTTGTAAGCATTTGTTTTTCCACTGATCAAACCATTTTTGGTATACTTAACACTTCTATCAGCTCTATAGTTCATTGTATTAACAGCTACAACATTCACTCCATAAGCAGCCTCAACAGCATTTTTGATTTGAATTTTGTTAGCAGTTTTTTCAACTACAAAACCAAAACGGTTAAAAGTTTCACCTTCTTTGGTTATTTTTTCAGTAATAATTGGCTTAATAATGATACTCATAACCTTAATTATTTACTTAAATTAGCTTCAATTCCGCTAACTGAACCTTCAGTCAATACTAAACTTTTTGCTTTTAAAACAACATAAGTATTTAATTCTGAAGAAGTTATAACAGAAGTTGATTGTAAATTGCGTGACGACAAATATACATTTTTATTAGCATCACCCAACACAAATAATGATTTTTTATTATCTAACCCTAAAGCTTTCAATACGTTAATGAAATTTTTAGTGCTTGGCGCTTCAAATCCGAAATCTTCAACTACTACCAAATTTGACTCTTGTGCTTTTAAAGATAAAGCTGATTTACGAGCTAATCTTTTTAAGTTTTTATTCAATTTGAAAGAATAGTTTCTTGGTTTTGGTCCGAATATTCTACCACCACCAACAAATACAGGAGATTTAACACTACCTGCACGTGCAGTACCTGTACCCTTTTGCTTTTTAATTTTGCGAGTACTTCCAGCAATTTCCGCTCTCTCTTTAGATTTATGCGTACCTTGTCTTTGATTAGCTAAATATTGCTTAACATCAAGGTAAACAGCATTCTTATTAGGCTCAATTGCGAATACAGAGTCAGCAAGTTGTACTTTACGACCTGTATCTTTTCCGTTGATATCTAATACTTTTACTTCCATTACTTCTGAATGATTACGTAAGAGTTTTTGTGACCAGGAACACAACCTTTAATTACTAAAAGGTTTTTCTCAGCTACAACTTTTAAAACTCTAAGGTTTTGAACTGTTACATTTTCTCCTCCTGTCCTACCCGCCATACGCATTCCTTTGAATACTCTTGAAGGATAAGACGATGCACCCACAGAACCCGGCGCTCTTAAACGGTTATGCTGACCATGAGTAGCTTGACCTACACCACCGAAACCATGACGTTTAACAACCCCTTGGAAACCTTTACCTTTAGACACACCTTGTACGTCTACAAATTCTCCTTCGTTGAACAAATCAACAGTCAACACATCTCCTAGATTGTGTTTTTCTTCAAAATACTTGAATTCAACAACTTTCTTCTTAGCAGCAGTTCCTGCTTTTTTGAAGTGACCTACTTCCGCTTGAATAGCGTGTTTTTCAGTCTTGTCATCGAAACCAAGTTGAAGAGCCTCATACCCGTCAACCTCATTGGTTCTGACTTGGGTAACTACACATGGACCAGCTTCGATTACTGTACATGGAATGTTTTTTCCATTTTCATCAAAAATGCTAGTCATGCCAATTTTTCTTCCGATTAACCCAGACATATTTAACAATTTATTAATTTACAATTCTTTAAATTTCGTTCACAAAAAGACATACTCCTTCTTTTTGAGGGTGCAAATATATAATTTTATTTTAATTCACGCAAATTTAATTAGTTAAGTATTTTTAATGACGAAAAAACTTACTAATAACACATAAATCAAAACATAAAAAAAACCGCTGAACGTAGTCCAGACGGTTCTTTATGTGAATTTTACAAAGTTATTCTATCACACTTTGATTTCAACTTCAACACCACTTGGCAACTCTAATTTCATTAAAGCATCAATAGTTTTTGATGAAGAAGAATAGATATCTAACAATCTTTTGTAAGAGCTTAACTCAAATTGCTCTCTAGATTTTTTGTTTACGTGTGGAGAACGTAATACAGTAAAAATCTTTTTATTGGTAGGTAATGGAATAGGACCAGTTACCACCGCACCTGTACTTTTTACAGTCTTAACGATTTTCTCAGCAGATTTATCTACTAAGTTATGATCGTATGATTTTAATTTTATTCTGATTTTTTGACTCATTTTCTTAAAAATTAAGCGTTACCTTTTGCTTTCTTAATAACTTCTTCTGAAATATTAGAAGGTGTTTCAGCATAGTGAGAGAATTCCATTGTTGATGTAGCTCTACCAGAAGATAAAGTTCTTAAAGTAGTTACATAACCAAACATCTCTGATAAAGGTACAGAAGCTTTAATTACTTTTGAACCTGCTCTATCATCCATGTTATTTACTTGACCTCTTCTTCTATTTAAGTCACCTACAATATCCCCCATGTTTTCTTCCGGAGTTAACACCTCTAACTTCATGATTGGCTCAAGGATAACAGCACCTGCAGCTTTAGCAGATTCTTTATAACCTAATTTAGCAGCCAATTCGAATGAAAGCGCATCCGAGTCAACAGGGTGGAAAGAACCGTCTAATAAAGTAACTTTTAAACTATCTACCTCATATCCTGCTAAAGGACCTGACTTCATAGCCTCTTTGAAACCTTTTTCTACAGCTGGAATATATTCTTTCGGAATGTTACCACCTTTAACCTCGTTAACAAATTGTAATCCCATTGGAACTTTTCCATCAACTTCATCAGCAGGTCCAATTTTGAAGACGATATCACCAAATTTACCACGACCTCCAGATTGTTTTTTATAAACCTCTCTGTGATCAGCTTGTCTAGTGAAAGCTTCTTTATACTCTACTTGTGGTTCACCTTGATTAACCTCAACTTTAAACTCACGTCTCATACGGTCAACAATGATATCTAAGTGAAGCTCACCCATACCAGAGATGATAGTTTGCCCTGAAGCATGGTCAGTTCTTACTGTGAAAGTAGGATCCTCTTCAGCTAATTTAGCTAAAGCCATACCCATCTTATCAACGTCAGCTTTTGTTTTAGGCTCAACTGCAATACCAATTACCGGATCAGGGAATACCATAGACTCTAATACAATCGGATGTTTTTCATCACATAATGTATCTCCAGTTTTGATATCTTTAAATCCTACAGCAGCTCCAATATCTCCAGCCTCAATATATTCGATTGGATTTTGTTTGTTAGCATGCATTTGGTAGATACGAGAAATACGCTCTTTATTCCCTGAACGAGAATTGAAAACATAAGATCCTGCATCTAATCTTCCTGAATAAGCACGGAAGAAAGCCAAACGACCTACATAAGGGTCAGTAGCAATTTTGAACGCTAAAGCAGAAAATGGCTCAGTAACTGAAGGCTTTCTAGAAACCGGCTCTTCAGTATCAGGATCAGTTCCTTCAATAGCTTCTTTATCTAATGGAGAAGGTAAGAATTTACAAACTGCATCTAACATGAACTGAACTCCTTTGTTTTTGAATGAAGATCCACATAACATTGGAATAATAGCCATATCGATAGTAGCTCTTCTTAATGCATTGTTGATTTCTTCCTCAGTTAAAGAATCTTCATCTTCCATGAATTTCTCTAATAAGTTTTCATCATATGCAGCAACCTCTTCGATTAATTGTTGTCTGTATTTTTTAGTGTCTTCTACTAAGTCTTCAGGAACCGGAATAACATCAAAAGTAGCTCCTTGAGTATCATCATGCCAAACAATTGCTTGGTTTTTAATTAAGTCAACCACTCCTTTGAAATCCATCTCTTCACCGATAGGCAAAACTAAAGGCACAGCGTTAGATTTCAACATATCTTTAACTTGCTGACAAACTGCTAAGAAGTTAGACCCTTGACGGTCCATCTTGTTAACAAACCCCATACGAGGCACTTTGTAGTTATCAGCTAATCTCCAGTTAGTTTCTGACTGAGGCTCAACACCGTCAACAGCAGAAAACAAGAACACCAATCCGTCTAATACACGTAATGAACGGTTTACCTCTACTGTAAAGTCAACGTGACCCGGAGTATCGATAATATTAAAGTGGTACCCATGAGTATCTGCAACAGCTTTACCTTGCTCAGTTGGGAAGTTCCACTCACAAGTAGTAGCAGCAGAAGTAATAGTAATACCTCTTTCCGCTTCTTGCTCCATCCAGTCCATGGTTGCAGCACCTTCGTGAACCTCACCAATCTTGTGTGATTTACCGGTATAGAATAAAATACGCTCAGTTGTTGTTGTTTTACCAGCATCAATATGAGCAGCAATACCGATATTTCTTGTATATTTTAAATCTCTTGCCATTTTGTTGTGTTCTTTATGAATTAAAATCTAAAGTGAGAGAATGCTTTGTTAGCCTCAGCCATTTTGTGAGTATCCATTCTTTTCTTAACTGCAGCACCTTCTTCTTTAGCAGCAGCTAAAATTTCAGAAGCTAAACGTGCAGCCATTGATTTCTCATTTCTTCTTCTTGCATAAAGAATCATCCATTTCATCGCCATAGAAATTTTTCTATCCGGACGAATTTGCATCGGAATCTGGAATGATGCTCCACCTACACGACGAGAACGAACTTCTACGTGAGGCATAACATTTGTTAAAGCGTCTTTCCAAATCTCTAATGACGTTTTCTCTGCGTCTTGCTTTTTAGTTTCAACGATGTCTAAAGCATCATAAAACACTTTAAAAGCAACTGATTTCTTACCATCCCACATTAAGTTGTTTACAAAACGAGTCACTAATTGATCGTTAAACTTCGGATCCGGTAAAAGAGGTCTTTTTTTGGCCTGTCTTTTTCTCATGTCTTTTCTTTAAAAGTTTTTAAAATTACTTTTTGTCTTTAGGGCGTTTAGCACCATATTTAGATCTTCTTTGTAAACGACCGTTAACTCCGGCTGTATCCAAAGCACCACGTACGATGTGGTATCTAACTCCTGGTAAATCTTTTACCCTTCCACCTCTAACTAATACTATCGAGTGCTCTTGTAGATTATGTCCTTCACCTGGGATGTAAGCATTCACTTCATTACCATTTGTCAAACGCACACGCGCAACTTTACGCATTGCTGAGTTTGGTTTTTTTGGCGTTGTAGTGTAAACACGCGTACAAACCCCTCTTCTTTGAGGACAAGAATCTAAAGCAGCCGATTTACTCTTCTTAGTTATTTTGGCTCTTCCAGTTCTTACTAATTGTTGAATTGTTGGCATAATTACTAATAAATTAATACTTGATTTAACTACCCTATTTTAGGGGATGCAAAGGTAAAAATTATTTTTTATAATCCAAATCTTAAATCTTTAATTTTCAAGATGATTACAAAAAAATAAAGACAATCATGTTTTGATTGCCTTAAAAAAATATTCTTTTTAACCATTAATTGACCAAAATATAATATTGCCAAGGTTGCAATTTCAATCCTTCTTCTTTTTGGAATTCAAATGGTTTTCCGGTATTGTAATCGGTATATTTTTGATCTAATTCAAAAGTCACGTTTTGTTCATCTTTTGTCAAATTGGCCACAAAAACAACTTTTTTTCCTTCTTTTTCTCTTTCAAAAACCAAAACCGAATTATCATCGGAAGTTGGAATCTTTTTGTACGAAGCTTTTTGTTTCCCTCCTGCTAAAGCCGAATTATTATTTTTTAATTCTCCTAATTTCACTAACAAATCCCATTCTTTTCCTTTAGTTTTTGGAATGGAATCTTTTTCAAAAAATTTCAAACTATGATCCAATCCATATTCATCTCCACTATAAATTAAAGGCATTCCCGGAGTCACATAAGACAGCACTACCATTGCTTCTCTAGCTTCACCTAATCTTGAGTTTATGGTTCCATTCCACGAATTTTCATCATGATTATCTACAAAGTTCATTAATATGTCATTGGCTTCATAATCTTTGGAAACCTTTTCCATGTAGTTATCCCAATCTGCAACCGCCTTTTTCCCTTTTGCAATATCATTCATTAAATGATGACCATCCCAAACATAACACATATCGAACAAGTCCTTTTTCAATAACTCTGGCTGCCAAGCTTCCGCTAACATGAAGATGTTTTTCTCTTTTCTCAATTGCGGAATGGCTTCTTGCCAAAAATCGGTTGGAACATTACTTGCCACATCGCAACGGAAACCATCAATATTTTCGTTTTTAATCCAATGCAGCATATCGGAAGTCATTTCTTTTCGCAATTCTTTATTGTCATAATTCAAATCAGCAACATCTGTCCAGCCCCAAGATTTTCCTGTTTCCGGATTAATAGGATCTATGATTTCGCCTTTTTCATTTTGCGTATAAAATTCCGGATGTTCTTTTATCCAAACATGATCCCAACCGGTGTGATTTGGTACCCAATCCAAAATTACATACATCCCGTTTTCATGAGCTGTTTTGACTAAATTTCTAAAATCTTCAATAGTTCCAAACTCCGGGTTTACTTTTTCGAAATCAGTAACGGCATAATAACTTCCTAAATATTTGTGTTGTTCGGCTTCCGGCATTTCAGACGCAAATTTGCTATCATCGCCACCGGTCGCTTTTCTTTTCGTTTGAGAAATTGGAAAAATAGGCATTACCCAAATAATTTTCACGCCCAATTCTTTTAACTGCGGAATGTCTTTGGTAAACGCATTAAACGTTCCTTCTGGTGAATATTGACGAATATTAGCTTCATATATCACAGCGTTATCTGCTGTTGTTTCGTTTATGGCTTCTAATTTCGGTTCTTCGGGTTGAATTTCTGTTGTCTGTTCTTTTTTACAGCTAAACAAAATCAGAATGGTTAAAACTGATACAATTATTTTCTTCATTGTGCTTTAGTTATTTTAAAAAATATGCTTTATGAGATTTAGCTACGCTGAACTTGCGTTTCTTGCTAACACTCGAAATGACAATGTATCATTATTTTAATTCTAAAATTAAACTTGATTTTCCTTCAATTGATAATTCCTCTTTTAAACCGATAGTTTTTCCTGAAAGAATATCATTTCCAGACGTAAATCCTTTTAAATTTTCTTGAAATCGATTCAATTTTATTTTTTGATTGTCTAACGAATTATTCAAAACTACCATCACGCTTTCTGTATCGTTGTGACGGAAATACACATACACATTATTTTCCGGAATGTAATGCGTTAATTTCCCCGAATGAATGACTTCTTTATTTTTTCTCCAATTCAATAGTTTTTTGGTGAAATCAAAAAATTGCTTTTGCATTTCAGTTCGTCCAGAATTGGTAAACGCATTATTTGAATCACCTTTCCAACCGCCAGGAAAATCTTGACGAATATCAGCATCCCCTTTTCCTTTATCACCAGCCATTCCTATTTCGGAACCGTAATATAATTGCGGAATTCCGCGAGTTGTTGCCAACAACGTAATTCCTAATTGGTATTTCTTAATGTCGTTTTGATAGTTTTGATTGAAACGACCCGTATCGTGATTCTCTAAAAATATCAATAAGTTATTTGGATTTGCGTATAAGAAATCATTAGTGAAATTGTCGTAGAATTTGATTACACCATCATTCCAACCTGCTTTATCTTCATTAAAAACATTCCCAAAAGCATCGTGCAACGTAAAATCCATTACACTTGGTAAATACGAATTATAACTTTGGATTTTAGCAATTGGGCTATCTTTTTGCCAATACGACATTTGCGCTTGGTCGTGCATCCAAACTTCACCAACGATATTAAAATAGGGATATTCGTCAGTAATCGCTTTTGTCCATTTTGCAATTCCGTCTTTATCGTTATACGAATACGTATCTACTCTATAACCATCTAAATCGGCATATTCAATCCACCAAATGGCATTTTGAATTAAGTAATTCAACACTAATGGATTTGACTGATTCAAATCGGGCATACTTGGCACAAACCATCCGTCCATGCAATATTTCGCATCGCGCACTGAAGCATTTGGGTCGAATTGTGTTGTCATGCGATAATTACTTTGGGCATAACCCGGAAATTGATGAAACCAATCGTATGTTGGCATATCTTTAAACATCCAATGTTCAGCGCCCCAATGATTGGTAACATAATCTTTAATCAATTTCAGGTCGCGTTTGTGCATTTCAGCAGCTAAACGTTTGTAATCTTCATTGGTTCCGTAACGAGCATCGATTTGATATACATCCGATTGTCCGTACGTGTGATACGAATAGCCTTTATCGTTGTCTTCGCAAAGTGGTGTTGACCAAATTGCCGTTGCACCTAATTCTTGGATATAATCTAAATGATCGATGATTCCTTGAATGTCGCCACCGTGTCTTCCGCCTGATAAACTTCTGTTTCCTTTTTCTTGTAATTTTGGAGAAGAATCGTTGCTTTCGTTACCATTTGCAAAACGATCTGGCATTAACAAATAGATTACATCGGAAGTATCAAAGCTTTTTCTATTAGCTGAATTTTCTTTTCTCTTTTGGATTTCGAAATCTTTTGAAAAAGATTTTTTACCGTTTTTAAATTGAAATTTCAAGGTTTGAGCGGCAACATTTTTAGTATCAATCGTTACAAAAAGATAATTAGGATTTTCAGTTTTAGTGACATTCGTAATCACAACATTATTAGAAACTGAAACTGAATTTTGCGCTATATTTTTTCCGTAAAACAGAATTTGAATTTCGCTTTTATTCATTCCTTCAAACCAAAATGGCGGTTCCATTTTATCGATTTGGGCAGAAATTGAAATTGTAAATAGTGTTGTAAGTATGTATAGTAGTTTTTTCATTTTGACTTTATTTTGTCAAGCTGAACTTGTTTCAGCTTCTATTTTTCCATAAATCTTCCCAATTTGGATTGTTTTCTTCAATCAAATTAATTTTCCATTGACGATGCCAATTTTTCAATTGTTTTTCTCTTTTAATTGCATCATCAATGTATTGAAACTCTTCAAAATAAACCAATTTGAAAAGTTTATATTTAGAAGTAAAAACAATTCCGTCTCCACTCGTATGCCTTTCCATCCTATCATCAACACCTCTTGTAACACCAATAATTATGATAATTTCTTTGTGGCATATTTATTAGATACTGAAACAAGTTCAGCATGACAAAAGGAGAAATTCATAATTATTTTACCTCTACAATGCTAACTGCATAACCACCGCCAGCAGCTGAAGTCATTTTTAGTTTTGTTTTATTGGTAACTTTTTGTTTCGAAATTACATAAGCTTGAGGATTTGTTTTATAATCAGCATCATTTGCATCAGCATAAATTGTTGCTTCATATTTTTTTCCTTTTTCCAAGAAATCTAAGCTAATTGTTGCGCTTCTTTTATTATATCCGTTAGTGTTACCCACAAACCAATTGTTTGAATTTTTATCTTTTCTAGCAATGGTTAAATAGTAACCTGGTTCTGCTTCTAAATATTTTGTTGTTGACCAATCAACCGGAACATCTTTAATGAATTGGAACGCATCTAAGAAACGATTATAATTTTCCGGTAAATCGGCAGCCATTTGCAACGGACTATACATAGTAACATACAATCCTAATTGATTCGCAATTGTAGCATTTACATGAGAATTATTATCCGGATTTATCTTAGCAATATCCATTTCGAAAACTCCCGGAGTGTAATCCATTGGTCCACCAATTAATCTTGTGAAAGGTAAAATCGTAGTATGATTTGCTTTTGAACCACCAAACGCTTGGAACTCTGTTCCACGAGCCGATTCGTTTCCAATCATGTTTGGATACGTTCTGTAAATACCTGTTGGACGAACCGCTTCGTGTGCATTAATCATAATTTTATACTCAGCCGCTTTTTCAATTACATATTGATAGTGATTGATAATTGATTGCGAATAATGATGCTCTCCTAATGGTAAAATATTACCCACATAACCCGATTTAACAGCCTCGTAACCATGGTCATTCATGAATTGAAATGCTTTATCTAAATGACGCTCATAATTTCTGGTTGAACCCGAAGTTTCGTGATGCATAATCATTTTTACACCTTTTGATTTGGCGTAATTTTCAATTTCCACGACATTAAAATCAGGATAAGGCGTTACGAAATCGAAAACATAATCTTTTTCGTGACCAAACCAATCTTCCCAACCTTGGTTCCAACCTTCTACTAAAACGCCATCAAAACCGTGAAGCGCTGCAAAATCGATTAACTCTTTTACATGTTTAGTTGTGGCTCCGTGTTTTCCGTTTGGTTTCGTTTTAGCATAATCCGTAATTCCTAATTGTACAGAAGGAACATCATCGGTATAAGCCCAAGAGCTTTTTCCGGTAATCATTTCCCACCAAACACCAACATATTTTACCGGTTTAATCCAAGACGTATCTTCAAGTTTACAAGGATCATTTAAGTTCAACGTCATACGAGAAGCTAAAATATCACGCGCATCATAACTTGCAATAATAGTTCTCCAAGGTGAAGTAAACGGAGCTTGCATGTGACCTTTATCGCCACGAGCATCAGGAGTTAAGTGCGATTTGAACACCATGTTTTTATCGTCTAAATCCAAATTCATTAACGAATAATTGATTAACGCTGCTTCGTGTAAGTTGATGTACAATCCGTCAGCCGATTTCATCATTAATGATGTTTGCACGCCTGTTTCAGAAAATTGCGTTTGCGAAGCATTTGACGTCAAAGCCGATTTAAATAACGATCTGATTTCTGATAATTTCGATTCGGTATAATCGTATTCTTGTGTATCATAATCGCCTGGAATCCACAAAGCGGTATGATCGCCAGTCATTGCAAATTCTGTACGTTCTTCTTTAATGATAAAATAGATCAACTCTTTTTGCTCAGGAAACTCATAACGGAAGCCTAAACCTTCATCGAACAAACGGAAACGAACGATTAATTTTCTATTGGTTTCTTTTTGTTTAAGTGTTACCGCTAATTCATTGTAATGATTTTTGATTACTGATTCTTCACCCCAAACCGGATTCCATATTTCATTATGTGCACCTCTAGCTTCATTGACTAATTCAAAATCATCTATTAAAGATTTTTTATCGTCTTTTATAAAGAAACCCAATTTACTTGGCTTGATTACTTCTTTTCCTTTCAAATACAAAGCATACGTTGGTTCTCCACTTTTAGAAAGTGAAAAATTCATTTTAAATGCTCCGTTTGGTGATTGTAATTCTTGTGCATTCACAGCCAATGAAACCACAGAAAGGAATAACAGAATAATTGTTTTTTTCATTTTTTAAGTATTTAAAAGAGATTTAGCCTCAAAAGATTTTCCGTTTAATTGAATAGCAACATTTTGGTCTCCATCCACAAAAATTTCGGTTCCCGATTGCGTCACTTGAACTTTAAAGATACGATTTCTGAAGTTAACTTTAAAAGAATACGATTGCCATTCCGAAGGAATTTTCGGTTCAAAAGAGAGCGTTCCGTTTTTCACACGCATTCCTCCGAAACCTTCTACAATACTCATCCACGTTCCCGCCATTGATGTAATGTGTAAACCTTCATGCACTTCTTTGTTGTAATCATCTAAATCCAAACGAGACGTTCGTAAATAGAATGTATACGCTTGTTCCATTCTGTCCAAAACAGCAGCCTGAATAGAGTGCACACAAGGCGAAAGTGAACTTTCATGAACAGTAAATGGTTCGTAAAAATCGAAATGCTTTTTCAATTCATCTTTGGTAAAATGATCTTCAAAGAAATAAAAACCTTGTAACGTATCGGCTTGTTTGATGTAAGGCGAACGCAAAATCCTGTCCCAAGACCATTTTTGGTTAATTGGCCGTTGCACTTTGTCTAAATTAGCAACAGTGACCAATTCTTTATCTAAGAAACCATCTTGTTGTAAAAACACACCGTGTTCTTTGGAATAAGGAAAATACATATTGTCGGCCACTTGTTTCCATTCTGAAATTTCAGTTTGCGACAATTTTGCCTTATTCATAATTCGGGTATAATCGGTTCCGAATTTATCAGCAACATTTTCAATTTGTTCCACAGCGTAATCAATACACCATTTCGCAATATAATTGGTATACCAGTTATTGTTCACATTATTCTCGTATTCATTTGGACCGGTTACGCCCAAAATCACATACTTATTTTTATGGGTAGAATACGTTGCTCTTTGATGCCAAAAACGTGCAATTCCGATTAAAACTTCTAGACCTTTTTCAGGAATATACGATTCGTCTTCGGTATATCGCGTGTAATTGAAAATAGCAAAAGCTATGGCTCCGTTTCTATGAATTTCTTCGAATGTAATTTCCCATTCGTTATGACATTCTTCACCGTTCATAGTTACCATCGGATACAAAGCTGCTCCGTTTGAAAAACCTAATTTCTCTGCATTTTCAATCGCTTTATCCAATTGGTTGTAACGATACGCCAATAAATTTCTGGCTACGTTTTGATCTTTGGTTGCCATGTAAAACGGAATACAATAGGCTTCCGTATCCCAATAGGTAGAACCGCCGTATTTTTCGCCGGTAAATCCTTTTGGACCAATATTCAAACGCGAATCTTTACCTGAATAGGTTTGGTTCAAATGAAAAATATTGAAACGAATTCCTTGTTGGGCTTTCACATCACCTTCAATGGTGATATCGCTCATTTGCCAAATTTTATCCCAATCTTGAATTTGAGTTGACAAAAGTGTTTCAAAACCTAATTCGTTGGCTTTATCAATAGCATTTTGAGCCGCAGCGAATAAATTTTCAACCGCATGATTCATTGACGTAACATACCCTCCGAATTTCTGTAGAGCCACTGTTTGATTTTGTGCCACCGAAACGTTATAACTCAATTGTACTTTCGCTTCTTCCTGAGTTACAGTAGCCGGTTTCAAATTCAGATTTTCACCATCCAAGAAAACTTGGTTATCCATAAAAGTCACTATTTCAAAATTCGTTTTTAAAGTATGTGACTGGATAAATCCTGCGTTTTCGTGTTGTTTTATGTCATCTACTTTCCAGAATTTCTCTTCCCAGTTAGTGTCTTTATTTTCGATTCCTGAATCAACATACGGTTTCCAAGTAACATTTATCGACTTGTTCAATGGTGTAATTTGGTAACGAATTGCTCCCACTTCATTCCATTCTAAAGACAAGAAACGCAACACATTCACTTGAATTTCTACGTCATTTGGCAAAACTGCTTGAAAAGAACGTTTGTACCAACCTTCTTTCATATTCAATTCGCGACGGAAATTGGCAACTGATTTACAGGTTTTCAAATCAAAATTAACACCGTCAATTTCAATTTGAATTCCAATCCAATTGGGTGCGTTTAAAACTTTGGCAAAATATTCGGGATAACCGTTTTTCCACCAACCCACTTTGGTTTTATCAGGATAATATATTCCGGCAATATAACTTCCTTGAAAAGTACTGCCTGAATAATCTTCTTCAAAATTAGCACGTTGTCCCATGGCTCCGTTCCCTAAACTGAATAAACTTTCAGAGGAACGCACCTGAGCCGGCTCAAATCCTTCTTCTATAATTGACCAATTATTTGGCACTATATAATCTTGATTCATATTATTGATACTTTCAGAACGAAAGCATTATTTTTTAATTAATTCTTGTAAAAAATCTTCACTTATCTGTGTAAAGTCTTGAAAACAGAATTGAGCTTCCTTCAAAACATTTACCTCTCCAATTCCTATGCTGGTCATTTGCGCAACATTTGCGGCTTGAATTCCGGCAACTGAATCTTCAAACACGATACAATTTGTTGCAACCGCATTAACTTTTTTAGCACCTTGCAAAAACACTTCCGGATCTGGTTTAGCATTGGTTACATCGTTTCCGTCTACAATAGCATCAAAATAGTGTAGTAGGTTGGTTTTTTCTAAAATGGGTTTAGCATTTTTACTCGCTGATCCTAATACAATATTTTGCTGATTTTGTTTTAAAAACTCCAATACTTTTTCCACCCCCGGCAGAACTTCTGTGGCATCCATTTTTTCAATAAACGAAAGATATTCGTCATTTTTTCGGATCAACCAAAGTTCTTTTTGTTCTTGAGTAGCCTGAACCTTTCCCCATTCCAAAATCAACTCTAAAGAACGCACACGACTAACGCCTTTTAATTGTTCGTTATCTTCATGAGTGAATTGGATTCCAATACTTTTAGCTAAATTTTGCCAAGCCACAAAGTGATATTTAGCAGTGTCTACTATAACACCATCTAAATCAAAAATGAATGTTTTTTTCATCCCTTTATTTAGCATCATTTGTATCTTTTACTCTTATCATAAGAACTGCGGCGATCAAGAAACTCACTCCGCTAGTCACCAAAGCATAAATGGCGTTATCATGATAAAGATATTTTACCAATGGTCCGCCAATTAAAGCATTTACAATTTGAGGAATTACAATAAAGAAGTTAAAAATCCCAATATAAACACCCATCTTTTTTGGTGGAATAGCACCTGCAAGTATCGCGTAAGGCATCGCCAAAATACTTGCCCAAGCAATTCCGATGGCAATCATAGAAAAAATTAACTGATTAGGTTCGGAAGCGATATAGATTGACAGCAATCCTAAACCTCCGATGATTAATGAAATCGTATGTGTTTTTTTACGACCTACTGTTGCAGCAATTTGTGGCAATACAAAAGCAAAAATGGCAGAAACCAAATTGTAAATTCCAAAAAGGATCCCAACCCAATCGCCTGCATCTTGATACGCTTTGCTAGAACTGTCGCCTAGTGGCAATTGATAAATATGATGTGCAATTGCCGGTGTTGAAAAAACCCACATTCCGAATAAACCAAACCAAGAGAAGAATTGCACCCAACTTAATTGACGCATGGTTTGTGGCATTTTTCTAAAATCTTCGAAAATATCCAACAAACTTGCTTTTTTTTCTTCAATTTGGACTTCATCAAAACTTTCGTTTTCAAAGGCAGCGACTTCTTCCGGCGAATATTCTTTAGTTGAAAGAACGGTAATCAAAATTGATCCGATAAGAACTGCTGCTCCAATAACAAATGATAAAATCAAGTTTAAGGGAACTGAACCATCTACCGTTTCGTTTGAAACACCAAACCAATGTGTTAACACATAAGGCAACCAAGAACCGATTACGGCACCAATTCCAATCAATGCAGTTTGTACACTAAAACCTAAAGTGTGTTGGTCTGATCTAAGATTATCCCCAACCAAAGCTCTTAGTGGCTCCATGGCAATATTAAAGGACGCATCCATAATCATTAACATTCCCGCTCCCACCCAAAGCGCCGGAAGGAATGCAATAAAAATGTCGGCTTGCGGCATTAATATTAATCCGACTGAAGCTAGAATAGCTCCCACAAAAAAGAAAGGTTTTCGTCTTCCCAGTTTTTTACTCCACGTATTATCGCTGTAATGCCCAATAATAGGCTGAACAATTAATCCCATTAAAGGAGCAATGATCCAAAACCATGACAATTCATGAACATCGGCACCAAAAAGTTGAAGTATTCTGCTGGCATTTGCATTTTGCAACGCAAAACCCATTTGAATTCCAAGGAAGCCAAAACTCATGTTCCAGATTTCCAAGAAACTTAACTTACGCTTTTCCATTATCGTAATGCTTAATTATTTTGGTTTAATACGATAAGCGTATTATGCTTATCAAAACTTAATTGTAGAAGTGAAGTATAAGCTTTGATATCACAAATTTATTTTTTTGTTTATTTTTTTATTTAATTCGCAATGATTTTTTTTTTTTAGAAACTCATTATTTTAATTACAAACATCTAATTATCAATAAATTAAACAAAACTATCTCGTTTTCGTAGAATCGCGTAAAATCAAATTGGTTTCAATTAGTTCTGTTTTATATTGTTCTACCGTTTCTTCATTTTCATCATAATCTTCTTCATTTTCCAATCGTTCGATAAGCATTTGAGCTGCTTTTCTTCCCATTTTTATTCCATTCTGGCTCACAGTTGTGATTGTTGGTGTAGAATACTTAGAAATAATACCATCTGTAAAAGCAATTACTTCTAAATCTTCAGGAATTTTAATTCCTAAACTATTTGCAATCTTTATAGCTACTACTGCAAACAATTCGTTCACGGCAAAAATAGCATCAACTTTTTCTGTATTTAATAAATAATGAATCTTAGCATCACAATTATCAATATCTTCAATCTTTACAATATATTTATCTTCCACCTCAATTCCATGAGTTTGTAAAGCTTTCACATATCCGTCTGTTCTTAATTTCCCGACACTTACATAATCTACTGTGGTAATCAAAGCCACTTTTTTAGCACCTCCTTCAATCAAAAAGGAAACCGCATCAAAAGCTGCCGAAAAATCATCAATGATAACTTTATCCGTAAAAATTTCGTTGGCAACTCGGTCAAACATAACAACCGGCATCCCTTGATTCATTACTTCTATGATGTGATGATAATCTGCTTTTTGCTGCGTTTCTTTAGAAAGCGACATGATAAAACCATCGGTACTTCCGTTAGCCAACATTTCTAAGTTGATGACTTCCTTATCAAAAGATTCATTTGACATACAGATAATTACATTATATCCTTGCTCATTAGCCACCTGCTCTATACCTGTAATTACGGTTGCAAAAAAATGATGTACAATTTCAGGAATTACTACACCTATTGTTTTCGTTTTTTTATTCTTTAAACTAAGTGCAATATTATTAGGTTTGTAATTATACAATTTAGCAAAAGCTTGCACTTTTAATCGTGTATCTTCACTTATTTCAGGGCTATTTCGAAGTGATTTAGAAACAGTTGAAACTGAAACATCTAGTTCTTTGGCAATTTGTTTGAGGGTTACCTTTCGTCTCATGATTTTAACAAAAAATAATAAATTTTGAATAAATGTAGTCTATATTTTTCACTATCACAATTTTACATCAAAAAATAACGCATTTCATTAAAGTTTTCAACACGAAAACGTTTTCGGTAGGTAGTTAATCGAATTTCATTTTGGAAAACGTTTTTTTTACATAATTTTAACATTAGAAGTGAATTATAAGCGAATAAAAACAATCGTTTAACCTAATATTTTTGTATGAAAACATTGCAAAAAAAGTTACTACTTTTACTACTTATTTTACCTATAAGTATGTTTGCGCAAAACACTTTAAAAGGAGTGGTTTTGGATAGTGGTTCTCAACAACCTTTACCCGGTGTAAACATTTTAGTAAAAGGAACGTCAAATGGTACAACTACAGACTTTGACGGAAACTTTATCCTAAACAATCTAAAGAAAAATGATGTATTAGTCCTTACTTACATTGGTTTTAAGCAGACCACTTTTACCTATACAGGTCAAAGCAACGTAAGTTTATCCATGACAGAAGATCTTCAACAATTACAAGACATTGTAGTTATTGGTTATGGTACCGTTAAAAAAGAAGATGCAACTGGTTCAGTTGAATCTATTACGTCTAAAGACTTTAACAAAGGAACAATTATCACTGCTGATCAATTATTAACAGGTAAAGCCGCCGGAGTAAGAATTACCAACAATGGTGGTCAACCTGATTCTGCTCCAAATATTAGAATTCGTGGAGGTGCATCTCTTACCGCTAATAGTAGTCCTTTAATTGTTATAGATGGTATTCCTGTTGACAATACTACACCTGCCGGGGTAAGCAATCCATTATCCTTAATTAATCCTAATGATATTGAGAGCTTTACCGTATTGAAAGATGCCTCAGCAACCGCCATTTATGGTTCAAGAGCTTCAAATGGTGTAATTATTATCACGACTAAAAGAGGTAGTAAAGGTGCTCCTGAATTCAACTATTCTGCCAATGTATCTATTGGTAAGGTTACTAAAAAAATTGATGTAATGAATAGCAGTGAGTTTACCCAATTCATTTCAGAATATCATCCCGATTTAATGGATGATTTAGGAGTTGTCAATCCAACTACTGGAGAACAAGTCATTTATAATACTGATTGGCAAGATGCCATTTATCGTACGTCTATTTCTACAGATCATAATTTGAGTGGAAGAGCTAATTTATTTGGCTACTTACCTTTTAGAGCGTCAATAGGATATACAAAAAATGAAGGATTGGTAAAAACAAATGACTATGAAAGATACTCATATTCTGTTAAAATGACACCAACTCTTTTTGATGGTCATTTGAAATTAGATGTAAATGCTAAAGGGATTTACACTAACAAAAATGCTATTGATGAAGGTAGTGTTCTGGCTGGAGCTGTCAATATGGATCCAACAAAGCCAATTTATGACGATTTTGGAACAAGCCTTTTTGGTCCATATTATCAAACCATGGATAACACTGATCCAAATATCATTAGTGGTCAATACAATCCTGTGGCTCTATTAAATCAGAGAAAGAGACCTGAAAAAAATTTACGTTTCTTAGGTAACATGGAGATTGATTATAAACTGCATTTTTTACCAGAATTAAGAGCTGTAGTTAATTTAGGTTTGGATGCATCAGAAGCTAAAATCAGAGAAACTTTTTCTCCTAATAACATTTCATTATACAGATATAGCTCTGATAGCTATCAAGTATTTAATTCTGGTAAAAATTATGAAGAGCATCAGAGTATTACCAATACAACCTTTGATGGTTATCTAGTTTACACTAAAGAATTAGAAGGTGCATTACGAAAATTTGATGTCCAAGGAGGTTATTCATACCAAAACTTTAAAAATGATGGTTACAAAGACACTTACAACATGAATAACGACACAGGTGTTATTGAGTCTAGTTTAGATCCTACCAATGCTTTTTATAACCCTAATAATCCTAACAATAGATATTATAATGTTTTAAACCTACAATCTTTTTTTGGAAGAACAAATTTTGATTTCTATAACAAATATCTAATTACTATTTCTTTTAGAGCTGATGGTTCTTCTTTATTTAATAAAGACAATAGATGGGGGTACTTCCCTGCTGCTGCTTTAGCTTGGAAATTAAAACAAGAAAGCTTTCTACAAAACGTAAATTTTGTAAATGACTTAAAATTACGCTTAAGCGCTGGTAGAACAGGACAGCAAGATATTACTTCAGTTGGTTTCTATCCATCCATTCCACTATTTTCAATAGGAAGTACTACTAGTCAATATTTACCGGGTTCCAACTTATATTCTGCAAATCCTTATAACCCCAATTTGACTTGGGAAAAAACAACAACTTATAATGCAGGTTTAGATTTTGATTTCTTCAAGGGCAACTTCGTTTCAGGATCATTTGATATCTACAAACGTTACACAAAAGATTTATTAGCTACTGTTCCAACCGCTCCAGGTCAATATCTAAAAGATAGTTTCATTAACAATGTTGGTAAAACAGAAAGTAAAGGTTTTGAATTGAACCTGAATTTCAAACCTGTTCAAACAGAGAACACTAGTTTTGAATTTAATACCAACATCGCTTACAATTACACAGAAATAACTGACTTAGGAGATGTAACCATGATTAATTCCGGAGGTACTTTACCTACTGGAACCAATGTAAATAGCCAAGTAAATGCTGTAGGATATCAACCGTACTCTTTCTGGGTTTTCGAACAACTTTATGATACAAACGGAAATGTTATCCCAGGAGCTTTTGTAGATCGCAACGGTGATGGGCAAATTACAAATGACGACCGTTATTTTGTTGAAAGAACTCCAAAATGGACTTTTGGTTTTGGATTTAACTTTAACTATAAAAATTGGGATTTAAGCTCTAGTTTCCGTGGTCAATTTGGAGGTCAAACCTATAATTCTAGAATTCTTACTTCTGGATGGACAAATGCTGTTGTACCTGTTAGAGGAAGTAATTTAACTAATGTGCTTAATTTTTATGATGGAGCAGCTGACCCAAGTTTTGTCAACTTCAATGGAAATGAAAAATTTTCCGACTATATGCTCCAAGACGCTACGTTTTTACGTTGTGAAAACATTGTCTTAGGGTATCGTTTCAAAAAATTATTTGAAAACGACAACACTTCACTTCGTTTGTATGGCTCAGTAAACAATGCCTTTTTAATTACTAAATATTCCGGTCAGGATCCAGAAGTATTTAGTGGTATTGACAACAACTTTTATCCAAGACCGAGAGTATACACCTTTGGTTTAAGTTTAGACTTCTAATATAAATTGTTATGAAAAAAATAAAATTATTAAGTTTAATTGCTTTGTTGTCTTTCACATTTTCATGTACAGATGACTTAAACACAGAGCCAAAAGTTGAACTATCCTTAGAACAACTTTTAGCACAAGACCCTAATGCTATAGAGGGTATTATGTCTAAACTATATGGCTCTTTCGCTTTATCAGGTCCTAACGGAGCTGGGAGTTCTGATATTTCTGATGACCCGGGAGAATCACCTTTTTTACGTGGTATCATCAACCTACAGGATTTCACAGCTGATGGCATGAAAAATCGTTGGGGTGACGATGGTTTAGACCAATTAACAACAACGTCTAACTGGGACGAGAACAACAAATTCTTCCGCTACTTATACAACCGTGTCTATTACACGGTTCCTCAATGTAATAATTTATTAGTAGTTTTACAGAATGTTGACGTTCCTAATAAAGACCAAGTAATTTCTGAAGTTCGTTTCCTAAGAGCTTTAGCTTATTACTACATGATTGACTGCTTTGGAAAAGGTGTTTTGGTTACTGAGAACGAGGCTGGGACTACTACTCCACTTCCTGAATCTTCAAGAACAGAACTTTTCAACTTTGTAGAAAGCGAATTAACCGATATCGTGGAAATTCTTCCAACTTCAAATTCTTATGGTAGAGCAAATAGATATGTTGGAGCTATGTTATTGGCTAAACTTTACATGAATGCAGGTGTTTACACAGGTACACAACGCTATACAGATGCTTTTCCTTACATCAACATGATTATCACCGAAGGGGGGTATACTCTTGAACCAAACTTTGTAGCTTTATTCTCTGGAGATAACTATTCCTCTAACGAAATTATCTATCCTTTGATAGCTGATGCTGTTTCTAGTCAAAGTTATGGAAACACAACCTATATTGTTAATGGAAGCATGAATAGTGCTACTATGAATACTTCATTATTTGGAAATCCAGGAGGAAATGATGCTTGGGCAGGACATAGAGCTACAAAAGCCTGGTATGGCCTTTTCGGTAATTTAGGAACATCAACTGATGATAGAGCTCAATTATTTTGGACTGACGGGCATACTTATGAAATGACTAATTATAAAGAATGGACTAATGGATTCCCTTCTGTTAAATTTAGAAACACTAATTATTATTCTATTTCAGGTCCATCAACCGTATTCTCTGGAACAGACTTCCCGTTATACCGCTTAGCGGATGTTTACTTAATGTATGCTGAATGTCACCTTAGAGGTGGTGGTGGTACTGCTACTGATGCCTTAGAATATGTTAATGCGGTGAGAAATCGTTCACATGCCACTTCAATTGGTTCAGCAGATTTAACATTAGATTTTATCTTAGACGAAAGAGCAAGAGAGTTAAATCTTGAAGGACACAGAAGAAGTGACTTAATTCGTTTTGGAAAATTTACAGGTGCCTCTTATTTATGGCCTTGGAAAGGGAATACACTAAATGGTGCAGCAATTCCTAGTACTTATAACTTATTTCCTATTCCATTAACAGCATTACAAGCTAATCCAAACTTAACTCAAAATCCAGGTTATTAATATTTTTAAAGAATTCTATTATGAAAAAAATATTCAAAATATCAGCTTTATTACTAACAATTTTCATGGGAATTTCTTGTGAAAATGACGATCAAACAATCATTGCACCAAGCGGTGGACCAGAATTATTATCTCCGGCAGATGGTAATAGCTATGTTTTATTACAAGAGAATGCAAGTAATGAAATCACGACTTTAGTTTGGAATCATGCCGACTATGGTGTTCAAACTGAAGTTAATTATGAAATTGAAACTGCTATTGCTGATACTGATTTCGCAACTATTATCTCTGGCGGAACTACAAATAACAGGTATTATACTTGGACAGCAGAACAGCTGAATACTATTATGTTAGATCTTGGGGGAATTCCATATGTTGCTACTAATATTAATGTAAGAATTAAATCATCTTTAGGAACAAATGGTGACGTGGTTGCTTATTCAAATGTTATCACATTAACTGTTACTCCATATCCAACTGATTTACCAAAAATTGCTGTTCCTGGTAACCACCAAGGCTGGAATCCTGCAACTGCACCACTTTTAGCGGCATCTGATTTTGGAAAGACTGACTTTGTTGGCTATGCTTGGTTAGATGGCGAATTTAAATTTCTAGCGCAAAGTGCTGATGGAACATTTAGCTTCCCTCCTACTGGCGGACCAGATTATGGAGATGACGGAACTTTTTCTGGAGTTTTAATTGATGGTGCAGGAGAAACAAACTGTAATGCTACTACCGCAGGATATTACTATATTCAAGCGAATACTGGAGAAATTACTACTGAGAATCCTAATGGATTAACCTATTCTATAACTTCTGTAAGTTGGGGGATAATAGGTTTTGCAACAGCTGGTAACGATTCCGGTTGGAATCAAGACATTGATTTTACTTATAACCCTACTACAAAAAAACTAGAAATCGCTAATATCTATCTTTATCCTGGAGAATTTAAATTCAGAGGAAATAATGAATGGGGACAATTTGATTTAGGAACTCTAGATGAAGACGAACATCTTCAGAATGGAGGAAACCTAACATTTAGTGGAGCTGCTGGAAACTATAAAGTTGAACTTGACTTAAGTAATCCAAGACAATACACATACACGCTAACAGCATTATAAAACCACAAAGGGCTAGCCAAAAGTTAGCCCTTTTTAAACTTTAAGAAGAATGAAAAAAATATTTACATACCTTCTTTTTTGTATTACTGCCTTTTCCTTTGCTCAACTTTCCTGGCAAGGAGGAGTTACCCCAGATCAAAACCAATCTGCTGTTTTATTGTTTGATAAAGCAGGAACTGGATTAGCTTCTTATTCAGGAACCATTTATGCTCATACTGGTGTTACCTTAAACGGTTCGGCATGGCAAAATGTAATCGGAACTTGGGGAGATAATGTTGCTCAGCCATCTTTAACCTTAGTATCGGGTTCTGTATACAAATTAGATTTAACACCAACCATAGAAAGTTTTTACAATGTTAGTTCGGGAACTATTTCAAAAATCAATATTGTTTTAAGAAGCGCAAATGGTTCTCAACAAACTGCTGATTTAGAAATCAACGTAGGTTCTTTTCAATCTACATTACTTTCACCATCAGAAAATAGTACTACTATTCTTAACTCAGGTGGCAATTTAGCTATTAGTGCTTCAAACACTAATGGAAATGCAAATTATAACTTATTAGCAAATGGTGTTAGTATTCACACATTCACCGGAAGCTCTTATAGTTATACTGATACCAATATCACTGCCAATAAAAATTATGAATTGCAAATTAGTTTAGGCGGAATTACACAATCTAAATACTTCTCGGCTATTATTAATCCCGGAATTATTTCAGAAGCACTTCCAGCTAACGCTGTAATCGGTATTAATTATAACAATAGTGATGCTACCAAAGCTACTTTCGTTTTGAATGCTCCCGGAAAAGATTTTATTTACGTTGCCGGAAGCTTTAACAATTGGAAACCTTCTTCGGTACATGCCATGAAGAAAGATCCGTCATCCGATAAGTTTTGGTTAGAATTAACAGGGTTAACTCCGGGACAAGTGTATACCTATCAATATTGGGTATTTGACACCACACCTACAACCAACTCGCAAGTTTTAGTAAAAACTGCCGATCCTTGTTCCACTTTAGTATTGTCGCCTTATGACGATCCTTATATTTCGGCAAGTTCTTTTGCAGATTTAAACACTACTTATGCTTATCCAACCGGACAAGAAAGAGAAGTAACTGTTTTACAAACAGGACAAACACCATACAATTGGCAAGTAACTAATTTCACGAAACCTTCAAAAGACAACTTAGTGGTTTATGAAGTTTTAGTTCGTGATTTTGATGCCGATAGAAACTATCAAGATCTGATTGACAAAATTAGCTACTTTAATAATCTAGGAATCAATGCTATCGAAATAATGCCTGTAATGGAATTTGAAGGCAATGAAAGTTGGGGTTATAACACTTCATTCCACATGGCGTTAGACAAATTTTATGGTTCTGCTGACAAACTTAAAGAACTGGTAGATTTATGTCACCAAAACGGAATTGCCGTTATCCTTGATATTGCTTTCAATCATGCTTTTGGAAGAAATCCAATGGTTCGCATGTGGATGAATGATCCAGATGGTGATGGTTGGGGTAGCCCAAATACGGACAATCCTTATTTCAATACGGTAGCAAAGCACAGCTACAATGTGGGTGAAGATTTTAATCATGCTTCACTACATACTAAAGAATATGTAAAAAGAACTGTTGGCTATTGGATTGAAGAATTTCATATCGATGGTTTCCGTTGGGATTTAACCAAAGGTTTTACCCAAAATTGTACTGCCGGTGATGATAGTTGCACCAATGCTTACCAACAAGATCGTATTGACATTCTAAAAGATTATGTTGATTATACTTGGAGTATAGATCCTGACCATTATGCTATTTTTGAACACTTAGGATCAGATTACGAAGAGCAACAATGGGCTAATTATCGTTTAGACGAAGGAAAAGGAATTATGATGTGGGGTGAAATGTTCTATAACTACAGTCAGTTAGCTATGGGATATGCCACTAATGCAGAAATTACAAGAATGGGACATGTGAGTCGTGGTTTTAATGGAAAACGCTTAATGGGATATCCTGAAAGTCATGATAAAGACCGTCTACTATATGAAGCGGTGACTTATGGAAATCCTAACGGAGCCAATCCTGTTTACAACAACTTGAATAATGCATTGAATCGTATGGCTTCTTTAGGAGCGGTTAGTTTATTGGTTCCGGGTCCAAAAATGATTTGGCATTTTCAAGAATTAGGTATGGACGATTCTATTTATACTTGTACTGATGGTTCAGTAAATACAGAATCTGATGGTATTTCAGGAGATTGTAAATTGTCAACTAAACCGCAACCGCAATGGGCTGAAAATTGGTTAAACGATCCTATTCGCAGCACTATTTACAACCAATATTCTAAGCTTATTGAGCTAAAAACTACCGAACCTGTTTTCAATGGCGACTATGCCATAAGTCCGGATGCTAATAACGTTAAACCTCGTATTTATATTTACGACAACAGTTTGCCATCAACGAGTTTAAAAAATGTAGTTGTTTTAGCCAACTTCTCTGTAGCCAATCTTAACGTGACTCCCGATTTTCCTTATACAGGTACTTGGTACAACTTAATGGATAACACCCCTATTACTGTAACTAGTACTTCCGCTCAAATTTCAATTCCTTCCGGACAATTTAGAGTGTATGGAAATCAACCGGCTACTTTAGCCAATTCGTCTTTTGACTTAGCAAATGAGTTCACACTTTACCCAAATCCGGTAAACGACACATTTTCTATTTCTTCCGATGCTGACAGTATTGTAATTTTTTCTATTACCGGTCAACGTATTTTAGAACAAAAAAATATATTAGCTAATGCTGCAATTAATATTAGCGATTTAAAATCAGGAATTTACTTGGTTCAAATCACTAAAGAAAATAAATCCATTTCAACAAAACTGATTAAAAACTAAATTTGGGTTGGTTTTATAAGTTTTTGAAGCACCTTCGGGTGCTTCTTTTTTTATACGAAATACATAACATTTTCGTTTCTTTACAATATGAAAAGGAAACTGCTGTTTTTACTGTTCTTTTGTATCCAAATGGCTTGGACCCAAAATTTCTATCTGGAAATCAAAGGTCAAAACGAAACGGAAACTAAAATTATTGACAGCATTGGTTACCCTAAAAAATTTCAAAAGGTAAATGAAATCATTTCTTTTCAATCGGAATTTGAAAACCAACTGAATTCTATTGGCTACTTTCAAAAAGAACTACTGGATCAAAAAAAAGTAAACGATTCTTCCTTTCTTTTTACTTATCGATTAGGTGTTGCTGTTAATCGCATTCAAATTCATTTGACAAAACTTTCGGAACAAGAAAAAGAACTGATTCAGGAAAAAAATGACACGATAAGTTTAGCTACAGCTGCGGTTGAAAATTGGATGAACAGCAAACTCACGCTGTTGGAAAAAAACGGATATGCACTAGCCAAACTCCAACTTCAAAACATTACATCTGTCAATAATCAACTTATAGCAACTTTATTTCTTAAAAGCGGCAACAAACGAACTTTTAACGAATTGGTCATCGTTGGTTACGATAAATTCCCGAAAAACATTAAACACAATTGGAACAAGAAACTCAAAAAAAGAGATTTCAATCAGGAACTTGTCGAAGAAATTTATTCGGACTTTTCAGAATTCCCTTTTGTGAGTCAAACTAAATATCCCGAAATTCTACTCACCAAAGACAGCACAAAAGTGTATGCTTACGTCGAAAAAAGTCGCCCCAATAAATTTGATGGTTTTATCGGCTTTGCCAACGATGCCGAAAAGAGCAAAATCGTTTTTAACGGATATCTGGATTTGTCTTTACAAAATATTTTCAATTCGGGTGAAAAGTTCAATTTGTATTGGCGTAACGACGGCAATCAACAAACATCCTTTAATTTAGGAACTGAAATTCCGTATGTTTTTAAAACTGCTTTCGGTTTAAAAGGCAATTTGAAAATTTTTAAGCAAGACAGTACATTTCAGAACACCAATCTTGATCTAAACGTTGGTTATTATTTTACCTATAACAAAAAAGCCTTTTTGGGTTACCAAAGTACCAACTCAGTAGACATTCAAAATTTGAATTCGGCTTCTTTACAAAATTTCAACAGCAAGTTTTACACCCTAAGTTTTGAATATCTAAAACGCGATAAAAACTCCTTTTTATTTCCCGAGAAAACCAATTTTTCTATCAAAACCGGAATGGGTTCTCGCACGCTAACTGCTCAAAAAACAAATCAGTTAATGGGGCAATTGGAAGCCAGTCACAATTTGTATATCAACGAAAAAAACATTCTCTATCTCAAAAACCAAACCTTTTATTTAGACAGCAACGATTATGTCGTCAACGAACTTTTTCGGTTTGGTGGCATCAATTCCATTCGGGGTTTCAGAGAAAATACACTTCAAGCCAGTTTATTTTCGGGCATTTTTACTGAATACCGATATGTCTTAGCTCCCAATTTATACGTCAATTCTATTATTGACTATGGTTATTTACAAGATAAAACCGCGAACATTACCGAAAACTTATTGGGACTTGGCTTCGGTTTCGGACTTGCTTCTCAAAACGGTCTTTTCAGTTTAATTTATGCTAACGGTTCCACTCAAGAGCAAAACATTAAATTGTCCAATTCCATTGTTCACATTAGTTTTAAAACCAATTTTTAGCAGCGCAACTCAGCGTTTATTGGTCATCCATTTTCCCGCTGTTCGCTGTACAAGGTGTCGCTTCCATCGGGGCTAGTCAGTAAATTTCAGGCATTTTTGGAAGCTTATAAAAAAACTTCCGACTTCTAGTTCCTAACATCTTACTTTAAATTATCTTTGCACTATGGAAAAAGTACAACAAATATTTGGTATTCGTGCAATTATAGAAGCCATTCAATCGGGAACCGTAATTGATAAAGTATTCATTCAAAAAGACAGTCAAGGCGAATTAATGCGCGAACTGCTTAAAGTAATGAAACAACACAATGTTAACTTTTCACAAGTTCCGGTTGAAAAACTAAACCGATTAGGCGACCGTAATCATCAAGGCGCTGTGGCAACCATTTCGCCCATAGCTTTTCATGATTTAGACGAATTAATCACTTCGCTTTTAGAAGAAGGCAAAACGCCTTTGTTTGTTGTTTTAGACGGCATTTCTGATGCGCGTAATTTTGGTGCCATCATCCGTACTGCCGAGTGTACAGGTGTCAACGGAATTATTGTTTCTAAACAAGGGAGTGCTCCTGTAAATGGCGATACCGTAAAAACTAGTGCCGGTGCCGTTTTTAACGTTCCTATTTGTAAAGTAGATCACATTAAAGATGCTGTTTTTCAATTGCAAGCCAGTGGCATAAAAACCGTTGCTGCCACCGAAAAAACGAGTCATAATATCTACAATATTAATTTTACAGAACCTGTAGCTATTGTTATGGGAAGTGAGGATAAAGGAGTAAATCCTTCCGTGTTAAAAGTAATTGACGAAAAAGCAAAACTACCTATGTTTGGAACAATTTCTTCCTTGAATGTATCGGTGGCTTGCGGTGCTTTTCTATACGAAGCTGTTCGCCAAAGATTATAATTTTTATGAAACCCGACGACGTAAAAATACATTTTCGCAAGCCCAATTATGATGTTTCGCCTGAACTTTTTAAGTATTTAGAAAAGTACGGACGAATTACACAAACAAGGGTTTTGTATGATGATTTACTGCGTTTTTCGGGTTATATCAGTTTAGAAGATGAGCAAGGCAATGATACATTGTGGCTTCGTGTGTATTATCCGGAATTTGAGCGCGCCGAAATTGAAGCGAGTTTAAACAAGATTTATACTTTACTCCATTCCGATGGAGACGAACAAACATTACCGTTCTTAACTGTCGATTCGATTGACTATTGCACCTTTGGTAACTCCAAACCTTTTCGCATTAAGGTTCGAAATATTCTAAACGACAACTTCACCAATTTTTACATTAAGAAAGCCGATGCTTCTCGCATTTACGGATTAGAATTAGAGGAAATTCTTTCTCCTAACCGTATTAACTTTTTGGTTCACAAAGACACGTTAATTGAAGAGCACATCATTGGTGTACCGGGAGATGTTTTCATTCAAAAAATGTTACCAAAATGTACCGAATTGGAAAAAGCTCAAATTGCTAAAGAATTTGTCAAGTTTAACGAACGTTGCTTTTTAGGCTTATTAGGTGATATGCGGTCGTATAATTATGTGGTTATTCCCATTCATGATTTTGACCATGTGGTGTATCGCATTCGTCCTATTGATTTTGATCAACAATCCTATGAAGGCAATTTAAAGATTTACTTTCCGCAGTTCTTTAAAGAAAACTTTCAAATGGTTAAACTGGTTATGGATAAGCTAAAACCTAATTCCGTAGAACAGTATCGAAAAGAAGTTCGTTCGGCAACGGTAAAACGCATTTTGGGTTCAGAGACCAGATTAGATGAACTTTTAGTGATTATGCGTAAAGAAGATATTGCCCCGAAAGAGAATGTTGAGACTTTGAAATATGCGTTACAAAAATACACCCATGATATCCATTTTAAGCAATGCGACACCATGGGTGATATTGTTTCAGCAGGAATAGACTTGCTGCTTAAGAATTATAAAAATTACTTCTAAAATCCTTTTAACGTTTCATACTAAAATGACTTCTGAATTCTTTAGATTCATTGGTTACCGGATCTCTGTATATAAGCTTAAACCAATAATCTGTTGATGGTAATTGATGTCCATTATACATTCCGTCCCAACCTTGTCCGGTTGTACTAATCTCTTTCAATAGTTTACCATATCGATCAAATATGTATATTCTTGAATCAGGCTGATTTTCTAAACCTATTACCTGCCAATAATCATTGTAACCATCACCATTTGGTGTAAAAAATCTTGGATAGTTTAAAACAATAACTTGAGTGGTTAACACATCTCCGCAGCCATCTGCACTTTGCACGTAGATGGTATGCTCTCCACTTGGAACATTCGTAAAATAACCATCATATTGAGGCAAACCTTCTTCATCCATCCAATATATAAAATTACCATCACCTCCTGTTGTCTGTACAGTAACCACGGCTTGGTTTGAAAACTGTCCTCCAACAACTGAAGCCGATAATGAACTTGGTCCCATGGAAGTACATTCCACATCTATATCAGTACATCTAGGGCAACTAAGATCAGGATCAGGAACATCTGAACTACTCGCCGTTACAACATTAGTCAAATCTCCTATAAATTGAACAGGAATATCTACAGTTACCTCATAAGTAACGGTATCTCCTACCAATAGAGTTGCAATAGTATCGTTTAAATCTCCTGTACCGGATTGTCCATTTCCTGTCCAACTCATATCAGTTATTCCTACAGGAATTAAATCAGAAACCACCACATTTGTAGCATCACTCGGTCCGTTATTCGTTACTGTAATTGTATAGACAGTTGTTGTTCCTGCATAATACATCGTTTGTCCGTTAGTCTTCACAATTTCTAAATCAGCTTCATATACAACATCGACTATAGTTGCATCATCTGTTGCAACTGTGCTAGGATCATCTGACAACACAGTAAGTGTACCTCCTTGAGGGTTAGTAAAAGTTACAGACGCTTGGTTAATTACCTGCCCAGCCTGAACATCTGCTAAAGTAATTGTATGCGTTGCCGTTACTGTAACACTTGCTCCTGCCCCTATACTAGAAATAGTAGCCGGGCTTATACTGCCTGCATCAGCATTAGTATCCGTAATTTGAAAATTTGTTATTGCAACTGATCCGTTATTAGTCACTACCAATTCGTATTGAATAACATCACCGATGTTGTGATACGCTGAAAATTCAGATTCTTTGGTAAAACTTATATCCGGAGCCGGATAGGTTGCAGATGCTTGGGAAGTATTATTTGTAGTATCTACATCATGATTAGTCCCTGAAATAGTAGCAATATTGTTATGATTTCCTGTTGGATTTATAGTAACTGTAACAGTCAATGTTTCCGAATCTCCATGAGCTAAATTGCCTATAGTCCAAATACCTGTAGTATTATCATAAGTTCCAGCTCCATTGGTAGCTGTATACGAAACAAATGTATATCCTGAAGGCAGTACATCTGTTACAATAACATTTGTATCATCGTTCAGACCAATATTAGAGGCAATTATTTCAAAAACAGCCTGATTTCCAGTTGTTGATAATACTGTTTTTTGAACTGCTAAATCTGAACAAGGGTTTATTTCCACATAAGTGGGAGCAGATGTCAATGTTTGACCGCAAGTTCTGGTTCCGTTTACCGAATAGTTTCCTGTTTCCGTTACTGTATAAGTATCAGAGGTTACTCCTGCAATCAGTACACCATTTAAATACCATTGATAAGGATCTAAACCGGGAGTAGTTGTTAAAGTTGATGAACATGGAGTTGATGAAACTTCTGTTGGTGTTTCCGGACTATCGTTGAAAGCTGAAAAGAATCCAGACATTGAAAACCCTATTCCTTGCTGTACAATACTTGTTGTAAGCCTTGCCGCTGATTGAATTTGAATTGTGGTAGGATTTCCAATGTTAGTATTATTAAATCGTAACATATAAAAACCTGTAGTTCCCACTGCAATTCTTGAATTTCCTGTTAAAGTTTCAATATTTTGTCCGTTTAGCAAAACTGGTTCCGTTTGACTTTCAATCAATATATACCCGAAATAAGGCAAATCTGTACCCGAATAATCAATGAACTTTCGGGTTATAATATTTGTACTTCCCGCACAACCACCAATAGGCATTACTGTTGAAATATCTGTTTCACAATTTACTGCCGTTCCGGAATAGACGATAATAGGGTTATTTGAAACAATAAAAGAACTGGAATACTGGTTACTACCATCACCATGATGAAACGTTTGATAGCTTCCTGCATTAGTTAAATTATATGTTAATGGTGTACTTGTTTGAAAACCTAACGAATTATAATTAATAACTTGTACAGAAGTCCCTGGTTGGGTTGCAACTATTGTTGTCTGTTCCGGATCATTTGTCCCATTTCCTGAACTACCACTACCTCTAACCACTATATATTGAGAACCTAAAACACTAACCGGTGCTACTTGATCTACTGTCCCATCTTCTCCATTTCCACTACAAGTTTGAGGAGTATCACCATAACTTCCTACATTAACTACAACAGACTTATCTGCTGTTAATAAAGCTCCCATAGCTGCAGTAAACAATCTGCTTTCACCTCCATTTAGGGTTGTTAGAACAGTTCCGTTCAATGAAACTTCTGTATTATCTTCAATAGCCATAACGGAATAAATGGGACTTCCGGTTGCTAATCCGGTATAACTGCTTCTATAATACCCTAATCTAAATTCTAATCCTCTTCCTTCATTCCCAAAACTTACTAAAGAAGCGTTACCTTTAATAGTTGACGCATCAGCACCAGTAGTATCTGACGCAATATTTCTCATATTTACTAAAACTGCTCCCGTTGCTTCAACAATTAAGCCTCTATCTGTATAAGTAACGCCTGTATTATTTCTAGCTAAGGAAGAAGGTACCCCTGTAAACCTATACGATACAGGGGAGCTTGCCGTCACACTCAGTGTTGTTATAAAGGTTCCGTCACTTTTTTTTAAGTTTACACTAATTGTTCCCGTTTCTCTTGTAGATATAACAACTTCATTGGCATTGCTCCAATATTGCCATGGTGAAGGTGCAATGTAATGTGTTGTTGCATACTGAGCATTGCTCCAATATGAAATCACAAAAAAAACGAAGAAAAGTATTTTTTTCATTTATTGATTCATCAAAAATTAATATTCTTTGTTTACATAAACCCAACCTGTGTAATCTTTTCCTTCACGTGTTTTTATGTAATAATAATAAGTTGCATCTGGTAAATCGTTTCCATTATTTGTTTGCCCTTTCCATTCTTTTGTATACTCTCCACTAAACTCATAAACGGCTCTACCATATCTATTGT
The DNA here is from genome assembly GCF_053570605.1 of Flavobacterium sp. U410. Classification (NCBI taxonomy): domain Bacteria; kingdom Pseudomonadati; phylum Bacteroidota; class Flavobacteriia; order Flavobacteriales; family Flavobacteriaceae; genus Flavobacterium; species Flavobacterium sp. U410. Next base: position 100,047 of record NZ_JBSEFI010000002.1, on the reverse strand, counting down.
AAATTGAAAGTTTTTCTACATTCATACCTGTTAAATCAAACTCATCATTCAATCCGTCTCCATTAGGAGAAATTCCTCTAGGAATTGTACAAAAAGCAGAAGTTACTGTAAATTCAGATTGAGATTCACATCCATTGTCATTTACACCTAAGTGAAATGTGACCCCATCCTCTGGAATAGAAACACTAGGATTTTGAGCCAGATAGTTTGTTACATTAAAACTATTTTCTTCTGACAGTATAAAAGAATTGCTTTCTACAGTCCATTCATACATTACTTCATCTGAGAATTCTCCTTCGACTGTTAACCAATAATTAACGCCTTCACATTCTCCTTTTATTGTAAACTCTACCGGATTATTTACTGTAACGTTTAAAGGTACTCTTGGTCCTTCACAAGTAGATGCTCCAGATGATTGACTTACATAATAGGTCGTTGTACCTGATACGGAGGTATCGGGAGTAGGGGCTTCTGTTAAAGGAGTACCATCTTCAGCTACCGTATACCAGTTTAATGTGTATCCGCTTAATGCTGTTGCATCAAGAGGTAATGCTACTTGCCCTAAACAATACGTTATATCTTCAACATCTGGTGCAGGTACCGTATTACCTGAAAAAACGATCTCTAATGTAGTTGAACAATAAAGGTTAGCCCAATCATATCTATAAGTTCCCGGTTCTGTGAACCCTGTAATTATCGGAGTGTTTGAAGTTGGATTATCAATAACCGTTGGAGAAGGATTGTCTGAATGTGCCGTCCAAGTTCCTACTCCGGCTGCTTCAATTAAACTTGCCGAATTGTCATCACAACCTAAAATCAAAGGATTGTCTGTTAAAATACCGTTATTTGCTGTAAATGATATTGCGTCTAACAAGTTCCCTACAGTAATTCCTCCTGCAGCACTTATTGCCTGAAAAATAAATCGGGTTTGTGGTTGTCCACTAGGGATTGTATAAGTATCATTATAATAAACCCAGTCACTATTACCTGTTGTTGCTGTAAAAATTAAAGTATAGGGACCTTCCGGGGGACCAACATACAAGCCACAAGTATCTGTTCCCAATCTCCCTCTATGTGCAAAACTAAAACTAAATGTAGTTGAAACCGGTGTATCAAAATCTTGATACACTCCTGCAGCTTCATTTGCATTCAATTCAATAAATTGATTTCCAGAATAGGCATCTACTCCTTGAAAACCACTGCTCCACATTTCAATCACACCATCTGATGCCGTTGTTCTCCAGCCTTGGATTTGATTATGATTATACCAAGCACCTGAATTGAGAGAAAAAGCCGGACTTTCAAAATCACTATTGATAGTCTCTATCAAACAGTCTAAGCTATTACCAGAAGTGATTGTTGGTGTACTCACACAAATATCTAATGTTAAATTGTGATTTGTATCTGTAGAGTTAATAGATGCTTGTACATAATATGTTTCTCCAACTGTTAAGCCTGTAGCCGTAATATAATTTACCGAACTACAGAAAATTTGTGATAACGAATTACAGTCATTACCTTCATAAACAGTCATCACTATTGGTAAACTAGGTCCACTAAAGTTAGAAAGTGAAATGGCTTGAACTTCACTTTCAGCCACAAACGAAAACCATATATCTCCGGCATTTGTTGCACCACAAGAACTTCCTTCCGGAGATACCGTCGAACCTAGAAAAACTCCTGAAGCCACTTGTATACAATCTTCTCCAGAGTTAACAGGTATATTTGTCGGTGTAGAACAACTATCATTAGCTGGTGGAGCATAATAATTGTAAGGGCCTGACCAGATACTATAATCACTACCTGCAGTACAGACTGCTCTTACATAAATATCATAGCCTACATTAGGTTGAAAGAAATTGGCAAAATACGTCATACTGTTTACCAACACTCCAGACACTCCACTTCCGGGAGCCGGTGAACCTTCTGCTTGAATTATAATTTCCCATTGTGTTTCAGTTCCTAATGAACTCCAGATAAAATCTGCTGACGTTGAAGTTCCATTGATTGCACTGATATTAATAGGAGGTAAACAAGTGGTTGTATTTGCAGATACAGCTAGAATATTCGCTACTCCTCCTGATGTTTTTGTGAATTGAATGGTTTGAACTGATTTTCCATAATTAGTAACCTCAAAATCAATATCTAACCTATAAAGTCTAGGGTTATTTGAAGGGTTTTCAACTGTACCTGAGTTTCTATTGATACGTCTCATATTCCATAAAGCTACAGGAAGCGCGGTTGAATTATACCAATCCGGGATGGAAAGACCTGAAAATGTTTGAGTAGTATTATCTGTAAAAGTAATCACTCCTGAAACTGTAGATGCCCCGTCTCCTGATGTAACAAGTGCAGAAACGCCTATAGCTACTAATGAATTTGATACTGCTAAAGTACCAGTATCGTTTTGATTTGCTAAACGCAATGAATTATTTGAGGATAATGAATTCAACTGAAAAGTTAAATTTGCATCATCCATACTTGTTATCAAACCGCTTGCGGGAATAGCATTAGAATATGTAGTTCCTCCAGTTGTAGCCTGATAATCTGTAGAAAGAAGAGCATAATTTGATCCATCTATCCCTGAAGAGCTGGAATTAAGAGGTGAACCTACTCCATTAGCTATAACGTCTTGATTGAAACCAGACGTAATTTGTAAAGGCTGATATTGTTGAGCTATCAATTCAGAATCTACTCCAAATAATAACACAAAAACTAAAAAGCGAAATAGTATTTTTTCTTTCATCATGATATTTTAAATTTTACATTCAGTAAACTTAACATGATTTCTTTAAGCAAAAGAATTTATTAAGTTTTATAACAAAATTATTGCTTTACTATTTTATTATTAAGTTTAACTCCATTTTCGAACTCAACTTGAACAATATATATTCCCGCTTCTAAATGAGAAATATCCAGGCGATTTGAGTTTAGTTTACAACTCATTCTTTCCCCTAAAATGTTAACTACTTTTAAATTTGCTATGTTTTCTGAAGCATCAATTGTTAGAAAATCTGTAGCAGGATTTGGATATATGTTAAGGGATGTTTCATCGAAAGATGTTAAACCTGCGGTTTCTATATATTGTCCTTGTAAGTATAAGGATAATGGAAAATTGCCATCTTGATTAACAAATTGAGCATCCGGAACAGAGATAACGAAAGTATGTGTCCCTGCCGTTAAGTCACCTAAATCTACTTCTTTAATAGGAATTGAATTCCCCGGACACCAATTATTCCAACTTGCCCACCAAGTAGTTGATTGAGGAGTTGTTCCATAAATACCATTAGGTTGTGTATTATATACTCTATAAGGTTCACAAGAGATTCCGCTTGGTTTATAGAACAACCTTAAAGTACCATCAAAATAAACATAATGCCATCTTCTAACATATTCTTCACCTCCAGAACCTGCTCCATGATTTGATATGATTAAATACAGTTTGGCATTTTCAATAGCTTCTGCTAAAGTGAAGGTTATTGTCTTTGTTGTGGTTCCAATAGCATCACTTGCTCCTTCTTGATAATTATTAAAATTTGCTTTCATGGAAAGAGGCAGAAGAAAATTTCGATTATTTTGCTCCAAAGTTCCTGTAGAAACAATCTCTAAAGTTCCAAAGAAGACGTCACTTCTTCCGGAGCATCCTGCAATTTCCGTATTGGCAGCATAAGGAACTCCAAATAACTCTAATTCAACCCAAATATCATAGTTTGCTATAATTGAGTTATCCTTAAAAATTTCACCTAAATTATCAACAGTATAGCTATAAGGGACTTCATCCGGACTAACATTTTTATCCATAAAAGGGGTTATGTATCTTCCTACTTCTATCTTCTGTACAGCATTAGAATCGTACGTATTTTGTCCTTTGGGTACAAAAGCCAGGTTTACATTCCCTATTCGATCATAATTATCACAAGCTGCTTTTATAGTTACATTTATAGTTATCTGATCTCCGAAAGAGGCCAACACATCTTCTGTAAGCTTCCTTGCATATAAGTCATTTCTATGTCTTATAACTCCTTCCGGAACAGGATAATCAACAACAGTAGCATAACCATCATAAAATAAAATCTCATCAAATACAGTATAAGATACATTTTGAGCTTTTGCACTATTAAAAAAAGTACTGATTAAAATAAAAAATAAGATAATTTTTGTTTTCATTAAATTGTTTGTTTTATGGTTTTATAGTTTTAAAAAATCAAAAACAAGAAATTCATTTTTTTGAATTTCTTGTTTTATAATCTTACAAATTAATATCTATTTTTTTATCACTTTATGTATTGAAATTATACCTTCTATTGATTGTATTCTTACAATATAAATACCTGATGGTAAGTTTGATAAATCAATCTCTTTTTGAACTTTTGATTCCAGAACTTCCTGACCAATTGAGTTATACACTTGAACTGAGGCTAAATCAGAATTCGATTTTACTGTAATTACTCCAAGTGTCGGATTTGGATAAACGCTAATTTCCGTTTGAACTTTATCAAAACTTTCTGAACTCAATGTTGACTGGGTTGTTGTAACAGCTAATATAGCTAATCTGATTTCATTTGCCCAAGGCGCTGTTGAATCACCTGCAAAACTAAATGTAATACCTGTAATTATTTTAGTCTGATTTGCAGGGTACAATGTAATTACATCTTCATATAGCCTTGGATTTGAAGCACTTCCTTCTAAATTGTTATTTGCTCTATTTACTCTACCGATTCCTTGAATTGCATATCCTGAACCATCATACCAATCTTTTGCTTGCAAATCTGCTGTTTGAGAAGAACCATCACTAAAATTAACAACTGCGGTATATGGCAAGTTAGATGAACCTCCACCTGCTGCTGCTGATAGAATATAAATATTGCCTACATTATCTGCTGAAAAAGATAGTGTTCCTGAACTTTGAGTATTAACAGAACCTGTCACGTATGATGGTGTTAAATATAATGCATTTGGTCCTGAATAATCAGCTAATTGGAACGTTACTCCTGAAGTATTTGCACTATTAATCACACCATCTGCCGGTAACCCATAAGTTGGGAAACTACTACTAGCTGTTGCCTGAAAATCTAAAGATACTAAAGCTCTTGAATTTACTTCATCTAAACCTAAATCCGAAGAAGCCGATGCATCTCCTATTCCATTTGCAATAATATCATAATTAAACCCTGTTATTTCAGATGTGTAATTTGACTCACAAATACTGATTCCTAAGATTGCTGTTGTGTGTGCATCGTTTGAAGTAACTGCTTTGTCAAAATCAATGGAAATAATATTTTTAGCATAGTTTGAAGGATCTAATGTTAATTCGTTATAAAAAAGATTTGTATTTGTTAAGCCTCTGAATTCGTTTCTTGGAGCCCATCCTGTTGTTGCAGTGTTTCTTGAAACTTCTCCTGTATTGGCCATCACGATATTTGAAGGCGCACCACTATCAAACCACCAAGCTGTTGCTTGGAATACTAAAACTTCGCTACTTCCGTCAGAGAAATTAACTGTAGCTGTTACATCATGATTATCTGCTGACGTAGAACCACCTTCGCCTCTAACAGCTGCTATGTAAATGGTTTGTGCTTTTTTAGGTGTCGCTAATGTTAACGTTCCTTGATTTGTTACACTATTTCTTAATACTAACGCATTGTTAGCACTAAAATCAGCTAATTGAAAAGAAAGCCCGCTAACTGCTGTATTAGACAAAGTTCCGTTATTTGGAAAACCTCCGCCATAAGCATCAGCACTAGCTCCTGAAGAATGAGGGTTTAAAGGTACAAAATCTTGAGCATAAAAAGTATAAAAGGCATCTACAGTATGTGTTGTTTTATCAACCGTATTACCGCCTGTTCCTTCTGCCACTACATCTGCATTAAATCCGCTAAGTTCTAAAGCAGAGAATGTACAAGTACTCGGAATAACTTGATTTGAAATAACGATATCTATTTCGTCATACATACTAGTATCTTGTACAGAAGTTGCTCTAATAGTAATAGTCCCGTTTGCTAAAGCAGAAACTAAGCCATTAGCACCCAAAGAAGCATATTCACCACCATTTATAATACTCCAAGTCACACCTTGGTTTGCTCCTGATGGGTTTACAGTTGCTACTAATTGTAGCGTTCCGGCATTTTGAGTAATTTCAGCAGCTACACTTCCTGAAGTAGTAACATCAACCGAAGTTACAGGATCATAAGTTACTTCTGTTGTTTCTATTCTTTTAACTTTAACACCGCTTTCTGTATATGTCAATACCAAAACATCGTTAATAGCATCATAAACTAGATCATTATAAGTTGCAGTACTCGTTGAAATGAAATCGCCACCGAAAGTTTCCCACGTATTTGTTGATTGATTTAATTTATAAGCTGTATTTCTACCGCTATTTACAGCCCAACCACTAGCTACGACATAAACTTCTCCATTAGGACTTGCCGCAATAGCTACATCATAAAGGTCATTTGATATTCCGAAATTAGCATCTCCTACTTGATCCCAAGAAGTTCCATTAAATTTTTTAACATTTAATCTTCTGTTATTTGCAGCATTTGAAGAATAAACCACATAAATATTGTTACTACCATCAATTGCTATATCCGAAGTAGCATGTGTAGTTTCTGTAAAACCTGAACCTACTGTTCCTCCTCCAACAAGCGTCCAAGAATCAGAATCTGTTGCTGTTGTAAGATTAGAATACACTTTTACTCCTGAAGCATAATGACAAACATATACTTTATTGTCTGTTCCTATTACCATTTCTGCATTATAAGGTACTGCTCCTGCTATTCCGGCACTTCCAACTTGCTCCCAAGTTCCGTTAACGAGACGTCTTACCGTACCAGAACCATCAGAACTATATACAAATAGAACGTTTGAAGGAGAAACTTTTGAAGCCTGATAATTAGCTGAACTTGTTGTTGCGCTAGTCAATTGTGTCCAAGATGTACCGTCAAATTGACGCACTTCTACTCCTGTAGACGGATAAGCCGCTTGATTTGTATAATATGTATTCCCCATATCGTCTTGAGAAAGAGAACTATAAGTTGCTGAACCTGTAGTTATTCCGACAGCCCCTCCTAAATAACTCCATGACGTTCCATCAAACTTTTGTACAGATCCTTTGCTTACTGAAAGATCATAATAAGAAACATAATAATTTCCACTAGCATCAACTGCCAGATTATTCCAGCTACTTGTTGAAGCTGATATACTACCTGATGTTCCGACATCTTCCCACGTTTGGGCATTAATACTTGCTGAAAATAACAAACAAGCTAATGTTAATTTTTTAATTGATTGGTAAAGTTTTTTCATAATTCAATGGTTAATAATTTTCTTTTAAAAAAGTATTCACCACAAATCTCTGTTAAAAATTTAACATTTTTTTATTTTTTAATACTCAACCCGTTCTTTTTTAACAAAAAAAGGCTACTCATTAGCTACTCATTAACTACTTTATAGGTACTTTTAACGTTTTTTTAAACAAAAACTCTTGATTTTGTCAAAAATTAAACAGAAGCGAACCAATTGTAAATATCAACTGCCGGAGGTATATTGAGCTTTTTCCTAATTCGATATTTTTTATTTTGAACCGTTCGTATCTCTATAAACTTTAATTCGGCTATCTTTTTTGTTGAAAGATTGAGTTTAAGTAATGCACAAAATTCAATTTCAGTTTTATTTAATGTAGAATCAATATTCAGAAGTTTATCTGAAAAATCCGGATATAATTTCTCAAAAGCGAACATAAATGCAGGATCATCTTTTCGGATCATTTCTATCAAGTCATCATAATCTGTTATAAATATTTCCTTTGTTTCTTGCTTTTTTCTAAATACATAAATCCACCCCCCTATAACAATCAGAATTGAAGTTCCTATTACATAAAATATCCATACTGGTATTTTTTTTCCTTTTTTTTCTTTAACTGTAGTAGCGCCCTTATCCATAATTTTTTGAAGAGAGTTATACTTACTCTCCAATGTAGAAAGTCGAACTTCTTTTAATCTTTCTCCAAAAAAAGCGGCTTGAGCAGAATCTCCTAAAATTCTATGAATTTCTTCAAGATTCTGATATAACTCTTCAAGATTTAACTCCTCCCCATTAACTTTACTTAATTGATAAGACTTTTGAAAATAATCTAAAGCTTCTTTATGCTTTTTTTCACCTTTACAAACTAAGCCAAGTACAAAATAATTGGTCATCATTATATTATCATCGGGAGAGTCTTTTGGCTTTAAAGCATTTGATTTTAAAGCATAATATTCTGCTTTTTCAAGATCAAACAAAACATAAGTATTAGCTAAATTTGAATAATTAATATATTGGTATCTTTTCACATCCTCAGGATCAGGAAGCTTATCATAATTATCTACTACTTCTAAGAGCTTTTCAACAGCTTTTTCTGGCTGTCCTTTGTAATTGTAAACATTTGCAAAACCATTTAAAGCATTTACTTTTGTAAAAAAAACTGTAATATCTTTTGGGTCTCCTTTTTCAAGTATTTTTAAAGCCGTTTCTAGTTCAGTAATTGATTGGTCATAGAATTGATTGATTGAGTATGTTTCGGCAAGATAAATATGAGACATCCCCTGCATCTGTATATTATGATAACCTTCTGACTTTTCTTTTAACTGTTCAGAAAATACCATTAATTTTTCAGCATCTCTTTTAGCATAGTAGTACCTACATTTTCTATCCAATATTTTCAATTCAGAAGCCGAGTCTTTTAACCGTAAAGATACTTCCAGCAATTCATCCATTTGCTGAAAAGCTTCATCTATATTTCTTTTAAAAAGTTGTCCGTTTGCCACAACCTTCTTTTGTAATTCCATTTTGTCTGAATTCTGCGAAAAAAGATTTATTCCAGACAAAAACAGTACTAGAAAACAAAGTGGGGCTATATTATATTTTCTACTAAAGTTCATTTTCTATCAATACTTTAATTCAATACGTTTAATAAACTTTGCAAAAATAAAATTTATTTAGACTTAATAAAAATTATTACACTTTTTATTAAAGTTAAATTTTGTGCAATGTAAAAACTATATTAATTTTTAGCGAAATATACGTAAAAAGAGCTTATTCAGCAATTAGAAATATTTTTCTACCTATCAAAACATATTAAACTTTCCTCTATTCAAAATATTTATTCTTATTAAAAAATTGAAAACACCCCTTTTCAAATCGCTAATACAAAACAATATTTCTAACAATTAAATTAAACATAAAAAAACATGAGACTTCTTGTATAGAAAATAAACACTAGTTAAATTTATAATCTAAATCGAAAACTTATGAATTTCTTGGAAATGATGAAAAAACGTTATACCACAAAAAAGTATGACGCAACAGCAAAACTAACAGATGAACAGTTAATTGCTATTGAGGAAATCTTACGATTAAGTCCTTCTTCTCTTAATACTCAGCCTTGGAAATTCACTATTATCTCCGATCAGGAAATAAAAAAATCCTTAGCTCCTTTTTCATTTCACAATAAAGAAAAAGTGGAAGATTGCAGTCACCTAATTGTTTTCAATGTTATTGACCGCTTAGATTTATTTGAAAAACAAATTGCTGAAAATTTACCGGAATATGCACTAACGTACTATAAAGACCGGATAAAGCCTTTAGGAGAATCTTACACAAAAAACTGGATGATCCAACAAGTTCATATTGCATTAGGTGTTTTATTGAGTGCGTGTGCAACTATGGATATTGACACTACTCCTATGGGCGGTATAGAACCTGACAAATATGATAACATTTTAAATCCTTCCAGAGATTATAAATCTGTATTTGCTGTCGCTTTGGGAAAAAGAAGCTTTGAAGACAAGAATCAACCTGACATCACCCCTAAAAGAAGGTTACCGATAGAAAAAGTTATTGAAAAAAGATAAAATAAAAAAAACTTCTTTAAGGTAAATTCTTTTTTATTCCTAAATAATCATATATCACTTTAATAGACGATGTAAAATAATTTTTAACAGAATCTTCCTCTTCTTGTATTATAATTTTTGGTGGCGGATTAAAATTACCGTTTTCATCAAAATTCCGCATGAATTTATCTTCTTCGGGATTAAAATCAGGATGTTCCCAATTGTATAGTATTGGCTTTCCAAATTGAGGTGTTTTTAAGAGCATTGCCATAAACAGTCCCGTAACAAAACCACTCAAATGACCTTCCCACGAAATCTTTTGATCAACTTCCGGAAACATGTACCAAAGCATTCCTCCGTAAAGCAAAACCACCACAAAGGAAACCGCCATTAAACGAAAATATTTAGTAAAAATCCCTTTAAAAAAGATAAAACTTACCAGAACATAAATCAGTCCACTGGCACCAATATGATAACTCGGTCGACCTAAAAGCCACGTTCCTAAACCCGAAAAAAAGATACCGAGAAAAACTACTAACCAAGTTTGTTCTTTATAAAAATACCGAAGGAATGCCAATAAAACGATTAAAGTAAAAGAGTTATTGACAATATGCTGAAAATCGGAATGTAAAAAAGGACTGAACAAAATTCCTTTTACACCAAACCACTCGCGAGGATAAATTCCCCAATGATGAAAGTTAACATGAAACTTAGTTTCTATCCAAAAAACCAACCACATTAAAGCAACAAAAATCAAAGGCCATAAAACAACTGATTCTGAAAATTTAAACTGGTGGTCTCTGATAATTTGTTTCATACTACTTCTTTATACAATCTTTTTAATTTCAAATGACAGATTTGCATAAATTGATTCTCAAATATAACACCAGAATTATATTCCCGAAATTTTGTCATAACTACTGCTGAAAACCTGACAAAATCAAAATTAATTCAATTTATTTTTTATTTTAGTTGCAAAAAATTACATTTATTTCGTGGAAAGATTACGGAAAATTTTAGCAGAAAAAGTAGAAATTTCTGAAAACGATTGGAACTTTATAAATCCAAAACTTCAAGTAAAAGAATTTAAGAAAAAAGAATTTCTTATTACTACTCATCAAGTCGAACAAAACATCTATTTTATTTTAGAAGGTGTTTTTCGTATTTTCATTGAACTCCCTGAAAAAGATGTTACTTCTGATTTTGGTTTCCCTAATGAATTAATTAGCAGTTATTCATCATTTCTTACGCAAACACCAAGTGTTGCCTGTATTCAAAGTTTAACGAAATCGAAAGTGATTTTTATTACCAAAGAAGATTTAGATGAAATCTATAAAAACACTTCTTGCGGAGAATCTATGGGTAGAGTTTTTGCTGAAGAATTCTTTATGTATAAATCAAAAAGAGAACTCAGTTTTATGAAAGATTCGCCAACCGAACGCTATTTAAACTTATTTAAAGAACAACAAAACCTCATTCAGGAAATCCCACAGAAGTATTTAGCGTCTTACATTGGTATTACACCACAAGCCTTAAGCAGAATTCGTGCAAAAATATAATTGCCTCCAAATTTGTTAACCGAAGTTCATTGTTTGACCTTCTTCTTGTCCCTTTCTTTGCTTTAGAAATTTAAATCTAAAATTATGGAAACAAATCAAGTAAACAATGTAGAACAAGCGAATACAAAAACTAAAGAAATTATAATTGTTCAAAAACCAACCGATGCTTTTATTGGAGCAGCATGGCTTTCACTTATAACCGGAATGGTTTCTTATTGTATTGGACTTTGGAATGCACAGATGCAATTAAACGAAAAAGGTTACTATTTCACTATTTTATTGTTTGGTTTATTCTCTGTAATTTCTATCCAAAAATCAGTAAGAGATAGAGCCGAAGGAATTCCAGTAACCGATATGTATTATGGAATAAGCTGGTTCACAACTATTGCATCAATCACTTTACTAGTAATTGGACTTTGGAATGCTGATTTAGAATTAAGTGAAAAAGGTTTTTACGGCATGTCATTCCTGTTAAGTCTATTCTCGGCAATTTCGGTTCAAAAAAACACCCGAGATTTATTACTTTCGAAAAATTCAGATAAACACGAATAAACCAAATCGTTATAAAATCACTTAAGGTTTGAAATTTAATTTCAAACCTTTTTCTTTTATATAAAATTGAAAAAAATGTACTTTTACAGTATGGAAGCACCTTTAGCAGAACGCATACGACCACAACATTTATCAGAATATATTAGCCAATTGCATTTAGTTGGTGAACAAGGTTCACTAACTCATCAAATTGCCAGAGGAATCATTCCTAGTTTGATTTTGTGGGGACCTCCGGGAACAGGAAAAACAACACTTGCTCAGATTATGGCTGAGGAAAGTAAGCGTCCGTTTTATCAATTGAGTGCTATTCATTCGGGCGTTAAAGAAGTGCGCGAAGTGATTGAAAAAGCCAAACAAAGTGGTGGTCTTTTTACGGCTAAAAATCCTATTTTGTTTATTGATGAGATTCATCGTTTTAGTAAATCGCAACAAGATTCTTTATTAGCTGCTGTCGAAAAAGGTTGGATTACATTAATAGGTGCAACGACTGAAAATCCGAGTTTTGAAGTGATTCCCGCTTTACTGTCGAGATGTCAGGTTTATGTTTTAAATCCGTTCACCAAAGAAGATTTGGAAGCCCTTTTACATCGTGCTATTGCCGTTGATGAAGTTTTGAAAACCAAAAATATTCAATTAAAAGAAACAGAAGCTTTATTGCGACTTTCGGGTGGCGACGGAAGAAAGTTATTAAATGTTTTTGAATTAGTTATCAATGCTACTGAAGGTGATGAAATTGAAATCACTAATGACAAAGTAATGCAACTAGTTCAAAAGAATACGGTTTTATACGACAAAACCGGTGAACAGCATTATGATATTATTTCTGCCTTTATCAAATCGATTAGAGGAAGTGACCCAAATGGTGCTGTATATTGGTTAGCTCGCATGATTGAAGGTGGTGAAGATGTAAAATTCATTGCTCGAAGAATGTTGATTTTGGCTAGCGAAGATATTGGGAATGCTAATCCTACGGCATTAATTATGGCAAATAATACGTTTCAAGCGGTAACAACTATTGGTTACCCTGAAAGTAGAATTATATTGAGTCAGTGTGCTATTTATTTGGCAACTTCCGCTAAAAGCAACGCTAGTTATATGGCGATTGGCAAAGCGCAACAATTGGTTAAACAAACCGGCGATTTGCCGGTTCCGCTTCATCTTCGTAATGCGCCTACCAAACTGATGAAAGAATTAGGTTATGGAGACGAATACAAATATGCTCATGATTTTCCAAACAACTTTGCCGAACAGGAATTCTTACCTACTGAAATTTCGGAAACCAGATTTTTTGAACCGGGAGAAAATGCCCGCGAGCGCGAGTTACGTCAGTTTTTAAAAAATAGATGGAAAGATAAGTATGGGTATTAGGTGGTTAGTGCAAAATACTTTTTACTTTTTACTAAAACTTCACATCGACTTTCTCCGAAATCAATTTTCCATTTTGATAACTATCAAAAAACCAACCATTAATTTTCTTATGAAAAATACCATTTATGTCTCCTTTTTGAGCAAAATAAACCGTATCAACTGAACTTTCTTGAATTGTATAAATTATAGTTGGAACACTATCTACTAACTTATATCCATTTTCAATCGGTAAAGCAAACAATTGATTCACACTAGTTACTTTTGGAGTTTCAGTTTTTATTTTATCTTCATTTGAAACAGAGGAAACAATGACTTCCTTATTAGTACTTTTTATATAATTATTTTTGAAATTTAATTGTCCTTTCATTGAGCTTAATGCTTCTCTAAAAGTTTCTTTATAAGCAACTTCATAAGATTTTTCACGACTACTCCCTATTTCACTAACTAACAATATTTTACCTAAGCAATCTTTAATTTCAAATGCAATATTTGTAGTAAACAGTTTACTTTGATCAATTACATTTGCATATAAAACACTGCAACGATTATTAGCAATGTCTAAAGGAAGCTCTTCTGTATCATAAAAAACGGTAAACCCTTCTGTTTCAAAAAAGGATTTTGTTAATGTATTTAATCCATATTTGTCGGCTTCTTTTAAAAACTCAAACTTAGCCGGAACAATAACATATTTATATCTCTCTTGAGACCAATTAGTAACAGTAACTAACAACGTAATAATTACAAGTAATTTTTTCATTATAATATTTTCTTTAATTCTAATAAATGATTGATTTGTGTTACTTTTTCTTCTACTTCTATCTTTTCTGTATTAAAAAAAATAGCATCTATTCCAAAATTTAAGGCTCCTTCAATATCTGCATCAAGGCTATCCCCTATCATTACACTTTCTTCTTTTTCGGCTTTTGCCAATTGTAATGCGTGTTCAAAAATAGTAGGGTGTGGTTTTTTTACTCCGGCCATTTCTGAATTGGTTACCGTTTGAAAAAAATGCTCAATATTTGAGTTTTTCAGCTTTTTATCTTGAACAAAATGAAATCCGTTGGTAATAATATGCAAATGATAATTAGGCTTCAAATACTCTAAAACTTCAATAGCACCATCAAACAAATGATTACTATTGGGCAAATGTGTGATATATTCTTCCGAAAGTTCATTTACTGTTTCTCTAGAAACCTCAACACGTAACGCATCAAAAACATCTTTCAAACGATAATAACGTAAATCTTCGTGAGAAATTTGATTGACTTGATACAATTTCCAATAATGTTGGTTTCTTGGAATGTACAATTTTAAAAAGTCATCCGTATTAAAATCAAATCCGCGTTCTCTGAAAATAACATCAAAAGCCACTGCCGAATTCCTGTCGAAATCCCATAGTGTATGATCTAAATCAAAGAAAAGGTGTTTTTTATGTTGAAACAATTTATTGCTAATTTGTTGATTTGATAATCTGTTAATTTGAAGATAATAATTTACACAAAGTTAAAATCTACATTTCTAACTATTTGCCTGCGGTAATAACAGCATTTTCAACGTGGTAAATCCAATCTTCCACATCGTTATCGTTGTAACGAAATGTTCCTTTCAAAGTCACATACTGATCGGTTTTTAACTTTGGTAAACCATCTTTAAATTTAATTCCCATAATGGTTTCCGGGCCTGATTTCCCACAAAAGAAACAAGAAGCAAACACATTTTTACTAATTGCATAATTCTTTGTATCAATCGGAATAATAAAACCGCTAATTACAATAGGTTTGCCTTGCATGGCTTTTAACTTCGGATTAATTACAGGAAACATCACTTCGCCATAGGTTTTATCAGGCTTTTTAGTATAATCGATTTGACTCAACAATTTCCAAGTCAACGTATCTGTTAAAACCACATTTTCAGCAGTTTTATTTTTAAAATTCTCTTTTTTATCGGTAAAACTAAATAGTGCAATGGCTACAACTAAAGCCACTCCTAACTTATATAAATTACGCATGTGCTAATGTTTTTGAAATATTTAATGTATATGCTTTTAGAGCTGGAATTAAGGCGGCGGCAACACCTACTAATAATGTTAACACCAACAACCAACCTTCTTTGTTCCAAATAAATTCGTAAGGATTAAAACTCAATTTAAAATCCGATTCTGCCGATTTTGAAATCAACACTAAACCTACTCTTCCCAAAACTGTACCAAAAATAAAACCAACGATACACAAAAGCAAACTTTCTATTAAAACTAGTTTTAACAGCTGAAATCTTTTGGCACCGTTAACGCGCATCAAGGCAAATTCATTTTTACGTTCTTTTAGTGTATTGAACAACGCAATAAAAATGGAGATTCCGGAAATCAACATAATTCCGTAAGCCAAATAGCGTAAAGCATCGATTCCAACTCCAAATAAAGAAAACAGTCTATTGATTTCGATAGCCGGTGAAGCGGCTTGCATTTTGGTATTTTGCGGAATAATACGTTGCCAAGTCAATTTTGCCATTGGATTACGCATTTGCAATAAAACTGAAGTAATTTCCATACCGGGTTCATCAATGGTCATTTGTTCTTCGTGTTCATGATGCTCATGATGTTCGTGTTCGTCTCCTTCTTCATGCTGATGCCCTTCTTCTCCATGTGCCGGATTTTCTCCATGTTCGTGTGCTTCTTCATCATGGGAACCGTGCATTTGCCAAACACTTGGAATATTTGACAAAATTAAATTATCAACCACTTTACCGGTCGGAGCAGCAATTCCTACTACTTTATACGCAAAATCTTCGTGAACTTCTCCTTCTTCAGCATCGCCATGCGAACCAAAAAATTCATCATCCACTTTCAGATTAAGTTTTTGAGCCACTTCACTTCCCAAAACAACTTCGAAGTTCTTCTCAAATGTCTTTCCTTTCAAAATTTTAGCACCATATTTTTCTAGATAATCTTGGGTTGTCCCCAAAATTTTAAAACCTCTGTAATTATCTCCAAAAGCCAACGGAATTGCTTTACCAACCATTGGATTTTGCATCCAAACTTTTGCCGAATCAAAGCTGATATTTCCGGTTGGAGCGTCCACTTGATAAACAGAAGACAAAATCAATTGCAACGGACTTCCTTGCGCACCCATGACCAAATCGATTCCATCGATATTATTGTTGAATTTTTCTTCGAATTGTTTTTCCAATAAGATTAAAACCGTAATAATTGCCACACTTGAAGTCAACAAAATAATACTCAAAATAGTGTTCAACTGCTTAAACCAAATATTTCGCCAAGCTAATTTTGTGATCATTATACCATTGTTATTTTGTTAGTAAACTTCTCTTTGATTCGGACATCGTGTGTTACTATTACTAAAGCCGCTTTGTATTCTTTAGACAAATGCGTTAATAACTGAATTACTTTTTCCGCATTTTTACCATCCAAACTCGATGTAGGTTCGTCTGCCAAAAGCACTTTAGGTTCGTTCATCAGAGCACGAGCAATAGACACGCGTTGTTGCTGACCAATACTTAGTTGATTAGGCAATTTATTTGCTTGATTGGCAATATCTAATTGTTCCAAAAGTCTTTTAGCTCTTTCGGTATTTTTCTTTCCAGTTGCCAACCAACTTGCCATTTCTAAATTTTCTAAAACCGTAAAAGCACTCACAAAAATGGATTTTTGTAACACTAAACCAATGTGTTTTCCCCTGAATTTATCGCCTTTAGCTTCCGAAAGCGGAACAATATCTGTTTTATCAATCCAAATTTCTCCGGTTTTAGGTTTCAGCAAACCTGCTAAAATGTGTAAATAGGTTGTTTTCCCTTTTCCCGAATCGCCTGTAATTAAGATGGTACTTCCTGCATCACAATGCAAATCGGGCATGTGAAACTGTTGATCATCGGCATACGAAAAAGTTATTCCTTTGGTGCTAATCATTCTCTTAATTATGAACTATGAGTTTTAAATTTTTGAATATTGTCAGTTCGAGCGAAGTCGAGAACAAACAGCTTGCAAGATACGTATTTAGCAAAAAAAATATCTTAATACTTTCTAAAAAAATAACCTAATTTTCTTTTAATAGAAACCTTTCGACGCCGTTCAAGGTGACATCCTATTTAAAATATTCCTCCATCTACAAAACTATAGTAACTTTTGTCGGTTATGATCACATGATCTAACACTTGAATATCCAGACTTTGTCCCGCAGCTTTAATTTTCCTAGTAATATGTTTATCGGCCTCGCTAACACTTAGTTTACCCGAAGGATGATTATGAGATAATATTACCGATGTAGCGTTATGCTCCAAAGCCAGCTTAAAGATAATTCGAATATCAACAACTGTTCCCGTTATTCCGCCTTTACTGATTTGTGTTTTGTAAATGACTTTATTCGAATTGTTGAGAAATAAAACCCAAAATTCTTCATGAAGCAATTCTCCGATCAAAGGTTGCATGATTTCAAAAACAGCCTTGCTTGATGTGATTTTTTTGAGTTCAATTACTTCTTCTTCTCGCCTCCTTCTTCCCAGTTCTAAAGCAGCTGCAATAGAAATTGCCTTGGCTTCACCAATTCCCTTAAAATTCATCAATTGCTGAATGGACAATTTGCCGAGGAGATTAAGATTATTCTGTGAAGTAGCTAAAATGCGTTGACATAATTGAACGGCGCTCTCGTTGCGAGAACCCGAACCGATAAGAATGGCTAAAAGTTCAGAATCGGATAAGGAAGATTTTCCTTTAAGCAGAAATTTTTCACGCGGGCGATCGTCTTCAGCCCACTGATTAATTGGCGTATACATAAAATTTTATTTGGCGTTTATAAGAACAAATGTATGAAAATTTGTTGATTTGTTTATGTGTTGATTTGAAAATTGTGTGTTTTGTCATTCTGTAAGAATCTAAAAACACACTTAAAAAAATCAATTACTCTTTTGGTTCAGAATATTTAAACCTTTTATTTAAAAATTCTAATTCAGGATTAAATGCTAAAATCAAATCTAACTTTTTTTGACGTGTTAAATTTTTAATTTCTTTTTCTCTTTCAATTGCCAATTGAATCCAAGAAAATTTTTCAAAATAAATTAAATAATGAACATTATATTTTGATGTAAAAGATTTTGGATTAATCTTTTCTTTATGCTCATAAAGTCTTTTGGACAGATGATTTGTAACACCAGTATACAAAACTGTTTTATTCACATTAGTTAATAC
This sequence comes from Flavobacterium sp. U410, assembly GCF_053570605.1. Taxonomy (NCBI): domain Bacteria; kingdom Pseudomonadati; phylum Bacteroidota; class Flavobacteriia; order Flavobacteriales; family Flavobacteriaceae; genus Flavobacterium; species Flavobacterium sp. U410. The sequence goes on along the minus strand of NZ_JBSEFI010000002.1, from coordinate 81,499 downwards.
GTAAACATAAAAAGTATAAATACCTTCGTTATATTCAATCATAATACTCCCTTGTTTATTTTTTAGATTCTTACAGAATGACAAAAATAAACAAAGTTATATTTAAAATACCTAAAATGAGATTCCTGCGGAATGACAAAATTGTGTAAAAATAAAATTGTCCACAACATAGGAAGTGGACAAGTTTTACAAGATTGCCTTTTCAATTGGAAAATTGTTGGACATTATCGTTATGAGAAGTGATTTGTTAATATGTTGATTTGAAAATTTGAAAATTTGAAAATTATTAAGTGGGAAAAAGTTATATTTGATTTTATTTTCAAAAAAGATTATGATTATTATCCCTATTTTAGTTCTAATTGTAATGATTTATTTAGTTAGTCACGAAACAAGGAGGTATAAATATAGTAAAACAGGTAAAGCCTCTTCATTAAATTTTAATACATCTAAGATTCTTTGGTATAACAACCAAAATATTCTAAAAAATCCAGACATTGTTATTCTTGCAACTTCAAAATATTATAGAGATGATAAATATTCCGGAAAACCAATAATATACTTAGACTTAGAAAAAAAATATTTCATAATCTATTCTTCAACTTTAACTGAATCCTCTAATAGTAGAAATGAACCCGAACCCTATTTCAATATTATTCCTTTCAAATTTATAAATAAAGTTATAAAAGTAAATTCAGCAAACTTAAACCAAACATCATTCGAATTTATATTAGATCCAAAATTTGGAAAACTAAAAATTAATTCTTCAAATGAAGACTTACAAAAAACAGAATCATTAATGGAGTTTTTACAAAATCAAATCAATATTAAATAATTTATTTTCAAATTTTCAAATTGACACATTAACGAATTAACCCTTTTACTTCATCAAAATTCAATCCACCGTAGTTTCCTGAACTCATTAGTAATAAAGCGGAATTATCTAAATTTTGACTGAATAAAAAGTCTTTAAATTCGGTTGGATTCGTATAAATAATTAAATCGTTGCGCTCGAAAGAATTGGCAATTTGGTCGTAGGTTACTTCTTCCAATTGTTTAATTTTAACTACATCGGGCGAATAGAAAACCACAGCAACATCAGCAGCATCTAAAGCCCCTTTGTACTGTTTTAAAAATTCGGCATTTAGACTGCTATAGGTATGCAATTCCAAACATGCCACTAATTTTCTATCGGGATATTGATCTTTTACCGCTTTTGTAGTAGCCGAAACTTTACTTGGCGAATGTGCAAAATCTTTATAGGCTACTTTATTTGAACTTTCCGCAATTTTCTCTAAACGTTTGCTTGCTCCTTTAAAAGTGGCAATGGCTTCATAGAATTCGGCTTCATCAACGCCCATACACTGGCAAATCCATTTCGCTCCTGCTAAATTATTTAAATTATGTGCTCCAAAAACTTCAATTGGCATGGCACCATCCGGCGTTTCTAACAATGTAGTCCCGTTTTCAACTAAATATTCCGGTGTTTGATACGCAATTTTACGAATTTGGTTTTCACATTCTTCCGCAACTTGTTTTACCGTTGGATCTTCTTCATTGTACACCAAAATTCCACCTTTGGTAATCAAATTGGTAAAAATTCTGAATTGATCTACATAATTTTCGAAAGTTGGAAACACATTGATATGATCCCACGCAATTCCTGAAAGCAATGCGATATTAGGTTGGTACAAATGAAATTTCGGACGCAAATCAATGGGTGACGTTAAATATTCATCCCCTTCCAAAACGATAAACTCGTTTTCTTCGGTTAAATGCACCATGGTGTCAAAACCTTCCAATTGTGCGCCAACCATGTAATCAACAGCAATATCATGGTAATTCATTATGTGTAAAATCATGGAAGTAATAGTCGTTTTTCCGTGTGAACCACCAATAACAACACGTGTTTTATCTTTCGATTGTTCGTATAAAAATTCGGGATACGAATAAATTTTAACTCCTAATTCTTGAGCGCGTAACAACTCCGCATTGTCTTTTTTAGCATGCATTCCTAAAATTACCGCATCTAAATCGGTTGTGATTCTTTCGGGAAACCAACCTAATTCATTGGGCAACAAACCTTTTTTCTCTAAACGTGATTTTGACGGCTCAAAAATTGCATCGTCGCTTCCGGTTACTTGATATCCTTTTTCATGTAAGGCTAAGGCTAAATTGTGCATGGCTGCTCCGCCAATGGCTATGAAGTGTACTCTCATTTTCAGTTTACAGTTTACAGTTTACAGTTTACAATTCGTTAAAAAATCGAATTAAAAACCTGTTAACTATTGAATTGTTCTTTTAGTATTTTAGCTTTTTCGGCATTTTTAAGCTTGTTCAAATATAAGTCATATAACTTTTCAAACGTAATTTTTGAATTGCCAATTTTATGTGCTAAGCTATAATTTTTTTCGGCGCTTTGGTATCGTTTAAAATACACATCGATATAGCCTTTTGCTAAATATCCATCTACTTTAGACAGATTCAATAATTCGGCGGCATATTTTTGTGCTTTTTTTTCACTTCCGCCAACAATTCCCGGTAATTCAATGTACAACATAACCAGTGCCCAACGCGTATCGATATGATTTTTATCGAGTTCGGCAGCTTTGAGAAATGCGCCTTCTACATCGTCTATCATTCCAAGGGCTTTCCATTTAGAGCTTTCTTTGGCTTTCATCCCTAAAGCGCCACCATATTTGTACCAATAATTGGCCTTTTGCGGAAATTGATCGCGAAGTGTTTTGTACTTTTCAATTGCTAAGTCCCATTGTTTTCGGTGACCAAAAATATCGCCTAAATATTCAATCGCTTGATAATTATTTGGATTTTGAACCAATACTTTTTCAAAATTGCTTTGTGCTAATTCCCATTTTTTTTCTGCAAAATATTTCTTGCCCAATTCAAAATTTGACTGAGCAAAACCAATAGTAGAAACCAATAACAAAAACCAAAGCTTTTTCATCAGGTTCAAAGATAAAGAATTGAAGGCAATTAAAAACCGTAGATAATTTTTATAAATTTACTTTCCAACCTTTTTGAAGTTTTTTCTCTCTATAGTATAAAGAATCATTATGAAATTTATTTACACGCTAGGCTTTTTGTTCTTTTCAATGCTTTTAATTGCTCAAAATTTTGATAAGGAATGGGAAAAAGTTTACCAATTTGAAATTGACGGAAGAATAATTTCTGCTCAAAAAGAAGTACAAAAAATTCACAGAAAGGCATCAAGAAAAAACAACGAAAAAGAAATTATTAAGTGTTTTTTCTATGAATCTAAATTTGAAATGATTACAAATGAAGATGCTCAAAAAGAAATCGTTGAGAATTTAAAAAATGAAATTAAAAAACGTTCTCCTATTTCTCAAGCTATTCTGCATTACATCTTAGCTACAATTTTAAAAGATTATAAATCTGCTAATCAATATAAAATTCAAGAACATTCAAAAATAGTTTTGAGTAACTCGCAAGATTTCTTGCTTTGGAATTTAAATGATTTTGATAACGAAATCAATAGTAATTTTGAAGCTATTTTTAATTATAAAGACGAACTTTACAAAGCATCACTTTCGGATTGGAAGACGGTTTTTGATATTCCTTCGACCACTGATGGAAAAGAATATAATTTATATGATTTTTTCCATGAGAAATATTTAGCCTATTTAAAATCCAACATCAAGCTTTGGGAATTTAAGACATCTGATTTTTATTCAAAATTAAAAGAATCATCCTTAATGAAACCTGATGAGTTTACTACTTCAAATCTTGATTTTATTAGCAATTCTAACTTAAAAAAATTACACCAATGTATTAAAGATTATGAAAAAATTTATCTTTTAAAAAACGATGATAAATTAGATTTTTCTTACTACAACCGTATTAGTTATTTTGCATCTATTGATCAGGAAAAAAATGAGTTTTCCAAAGAACTTTTGGCTTTAGAAAAAAGCACTAAAAACACAACCCTAAAACAAAGAATAAGACTCGACCGAGTTCAGAATCTAATTTCCATTGGTTCACAAAAAAGAGAAGCTCAATACCAAAAAGAAGCGCTACAACTATTAGATTCTGTTTTAAATACTAGAGTTCATCCAAATATTTTAGCAGAAGCCGAAAGAACAAAACACCTCATCATTGACAAAACACTTCAAATTGAAGTCCAAAAGACACTTTATCCTAACCAAAACAACAGGGCTTTCGTTGAGTTTAAAAATGTAGATTCTGTGAAAGTGAGTTATTACAAATTTCCTGTGTCTTTTAACAAAGATTTTAAAACTGATTATTATGGATACCGATTTTCATCTAAGAAGGATTCCATTATTATTAATTACATTGAAAAACACCGCCCTGTTAAATCATTTACCCGAAAACTACCTAATCCTTATGATTATTTTCCCCATTCTTCTGAAATTGTATTAGAAAAACTAGACACGGGCAACTATTTAATCTTTTTTGAAACTCAAAATGACAGTGTTACTAAAAATAAAGCTTTTGCTTATAGTCAAGTCACCGTTACCGATTTTTATGTCGTAGAAGATGAAGATATTGAAAATAATAACATCTATATTTTAAATCGAAAAACAGGAGAACCTATTGAAAATGTTCTGCTTCTGAGTGAAGATCAAAATTCTAAAACAAACAGTAATGGAAAAGCATATTTTCGCAAGCAAGAATATATCAAAGACAAATTTTATCACAATGAAATTTTAATCACTAAAGGCACAGATTCTATTTTTCATGCCTACAATAGAAGTTTTATTCGCACTTATGACGACGATGAAGTTCCTTTTGAAGCTCAAGCTCAAATTTTTACGGACAGAGCAATTTACAGACCGGGACAAAAAATGTATTTTAAAGGTGTTCTTGTTCAAAACAAAAATTTCAAAAAAAGTGTTGTTCCTCATGTAACTGTGGAAGTTTACATTAAAGACCCAAATGGTAAAGAATTACAAACCTATGAACTACAAACTAATGAGTTTGGATCTTTTACAGGCGAATTTAACATCCCTAAAAATGTTTTAACAGGCGAATTTACTATATACGTTGATGAACCTGATACTTACGAAAATGACACTGAATATTATGACTCAAAAGAAGACGAACATCTATTTTGGGACAATGTAGATTTTGATGGCTGGCGAAGCCGTTTAGAATTTCAAGTAGAAGAATACAAAAGACCAACCTTTGAAGTGACTTTTGACAAAATAAAAGAAAACTACACTATCGGAGACACTTTAAAAATCAAAGGAAATGCAAAAGCATTAGCCGGAAACAACTTGACTCATGCCAAAGTAAAATATAACGTTTCTAAAAGAATTTCGGCTTTAGACAAATATCTTCCTTATGAACAAAACTATATTGTTGCAGAAACCGAAACCGGCGAAAAAGGTAACTTTTCAATTGTTTTTCCTGCGACCCAAAATCCTATTTCTAACGACAGTATTATCTCTTTCGAATACACCATTGATGTTGATGTAACCGACACTAACGGAGAAACACGAAGCACCTCTCAAAATGTTCTTGTGAGTAAATACATGCTAGATATTGAAATAAGAACTGAAAACACGCTTTACAAAGAAAATGAGCTTACAGCTACAATTATTACTACTACACAAAATAAGTATCCTATTCCAGCAAATGTAGTTGTTGAAGTTTATAAAATAGAATCAAAATATTTTAAAAAACGTAGAAGTTTTGAATTTCCGGAAATACAAACGTTGAGCAGAACAGAATTTGAATCTCTCTTTCCTAACGAAGCTTATGATGAAACAGATTATATATTAAATCCAGTTTTAATCAAAACTATTGATTTGAATACGGCTGTAACAACTGCTTTAGATTTATCTTTTTTAAGAAACCATGAAAACGGAAGGTATAAAATTCTCGCTAAAGCAAAAGACGGCAATGGAAATGAAATAGAAAAAGAAAATTTCTTCACGTTAGATTCAAAAGTCAAACCAAATTTATATGATAAACTTTTCAGTTATACCAACATTACAAAACCAAACAGTGATTTTATAGAAATTGAACTTTCTTCTGACATCAAAGATTTATGGATAACCACTCGTTTTCTAAATGCACAATCTGAAAATTTTAATATACAAACAGACCAACTCATCAACGGTAAAAAAGTTATTCGTTTTAAAAAAGAACAAAAAACACTTAATTATAATTTTCAATTTTCGGTTATTTGGGAAAACCAAACGTACGCGGAAACACTCAGTATCGATTCTCAAGAAGCCGAGAAATCACTGACTATAGCAATTGAAAGTTTTAGAAATAAAATTGAGCCGGGAAGTAATGAAATTTGGTCTTTCAAAATATTGGATTCTAAAACCGAAGCCGAAATACTAGCTTCAATGTATGATAGTTCTTTAGACCAATTTGCAACCAAAAACTGGGAAAAAATATTCTTTAGAAACAATAATTTTCATTCGTCATTCCCTAATTTTTACAACTTTCAAACTAAAGAAACCGCCTACTTTAAAAACTTTGTCAGCTATAATCGTAAATTCATCCGTGAAGACTTAAAACCTCTTGACCTTAAATGGTTTGGATTTGATTTCAATACAAGAAAATTAAATACGATTAAGTACCAAAAAGAATTGCAAAAATTATCGAAAATACCAAAAGGGGCTAGAATCATTATTGGTGTTATTTCTGATGATTTAGGTCCAGTTGCCGGAGCAAATGTAATCGTAAAAGGAACTACAAGAGGTACAACAACTGATTTTGACGGCAACTATTCCATAATTGCTAAACCTGGTGAATATCTGGAAGTTTCCTATGTAGGAATGAAAGAAGAAATCCTTATTGAAAACAAAGACAGCTATAATATTACTTTGGAAGCAATGCACCTAGAAGCTGTTGAAGTTGTAGGTGCTTTGGGAATAAAACGAAAAGCAGATGAAATTACGTCTTCTTACACCATTATTAAATCGGAAGATATTTCTGAAGCAACAAGCCCTAATGTTATTCAAGCATTAGTCGGAAAAGTATCAGGTTTACAAATTAATACTGATAAAAATTCTCAAATGCGTATTGTTATTAATGGTAATCGTTCCGTAACCGGAAACAATGAAGCACTAATCGTGATTGATGGAAGAATTGCTACAGCAAATGAATTTCAAAATATTAGCACAAAAGATATAAATGAAATACAAGTTTTAAAAGGCGCTCAAGGTTCTGCTTTGTATGGAGAAGAAGGTGCAAATGGTGTAATCATCATCACTACGAAAAATACATTACAAGAACTTTCTCAAGTAAAAACCAGAACTAACTTTAATGAAACAGCATTCTTTTTCCCTAGTTTAAGAACCGATAAAAACGGTAAAGTTTCTTTTAATTTCACTACACCGGAATCGTTAACACAATGGAAATTACGTTTGTTTGCTCACAACAAAAGCTATGAAACAGGGTATTTGGAATCTTCTATCATTTCGCAAAAAGACGTCATGATACAAACTAACATGCCTCGATTTGTTAGAGAAACCGACACTATTTCCATTTCGGCAAAAGTGGTCAATATGACTAACGAAACTAAATCAGGAATGGCAATGTTACTTCTTTTTGACGCCGGAAATAATACGCCTGTTGACTCCATTGCCTTAAATTCGGATAACATCAAAAATTTTATTTGTAAACCAAAAGAAAGCGTTCCGGTAAATTGGACCATTTCAATTCCTGAAAACTGTAGCGGTTTGCATTATAAAATTGTTGCTAAATCAGGTAATTTTTCAGATGGTGAAGAAAGCATTATCCCAATACTGAGCAACAAAATTTTGCTAACAGAAAGCAGACCGATTTGGGTCAAAGCAAATACTAAAAAAGAAATAGTTTTCCAAAACTTACTAGACAATACTTCGGAAACTATTCAAAATCAGAAAATGACTTTGGAATATTCCTCAAATCCTACTTGGTTTGTGCTGCAATCGCTTCCTTATTTAATGGAATATGAACATGAATGTTCTGAACAAACTTTTGCCCGATATTATGCCAATTGTATTGCTCACGAAATCATTTCGAGTAACGAAAAAATAGCGCAAATCTTTGAAACTTGGAGAAATCAAAAAGTTACTTCTCAATTAAATTGGAATGAAGAATTAAAATCGATTATCCTGAATGAAACGCCTTGGCTTTTAGATGCAGAAAGCGAAGAGGAACAAAACAAACGTTTGGCTACGTTAATGAATTTAGAAACGTTAGCAGAATCACTTGAAAGTACTCTAGAAAAATTGAAAAATAAACAAAAAGAAAACGGTGCTTTTCCTTGGTTTGATGGCGGAAGAGAAAACTTTTTCATCACGCAACACATTCTTTCCGGATTAGGACATTTGTCCAAAATGTATCCGGAAAAAAACCTTGAATTTGAAGCCATAACGTCCAAAGCGATTCCTTTCTTGGATAATAAAATAATGGAAAAGTCGACCAAAAAAGGAAAAATTACACCAACCTATTTAGATTTCCATTATTGGTACGCAAGGAGTTTCTTCCTAGAAGAGTTTCCTCTAACACAAAAATTACAAGATATTTTTAAAGAAGAATTGGAAACACTCAAAACAGATTGGTTGCAACATTCTTTATACGAAAAAGGCTTAATCGCTTTATGTTTACACAGAATGGGAGAAAAAGAATGGGCTAAAAAAATAATTACTCATTTAAAAGAAACCGTTTCAAAAGATGACGAAAAAGGAATGTATTGGGTTGAAAACAATTTTGGTTATCATTGGTACCAATCCCCTATTGAAACGCAAGCCATACTAATTGAAGCTTTCGCAGAAATAGAAAAAGATCAAAAAATTGTTGAAGATCTAAAAGCATGGTTACTCAACAAAAAACAAACTAGTCATTGGTCTACAACCAAATCAACTTCTGAAGCTACCTATGCTTTACTTAATTATGGAAAAGATTGGAGCACAGCAAAAGAAAATGTAAAATTTACTGTTGGAGATTCAAAAATTGCAACTAAAAAACTTTCTAAAAATAAAAAACAGAAAGAAACGGGATATATAAAACTTCATTGGACAAAAGAAGAAATCACTCCAGATATGGGCAAAATTACAGTGGATAACAAATCTGATGTCCCTGGTTTTGGTGGTGTATATTGGCAATATTTTGAGAATCTAGAAAATGTAAAATCGGACAGTACTTCTGTTATAAACCTTTCTAAAAAATTATATAAAAAGATAAAAACAGCTACAGGCAATGAACTCGTTGAAATAAATGAAAATAATCTCAATGTGGGCGATTTAATCACTATTCGATTAACTCTAAGAAGTAAAGAAAATTTGGATTTTGTTCATTTAAAAGACTCCCGTGCTTCATGCTTTGAACCTGTAGATGTGATTTCTAATTACGAATATAAAGATGGCTTATCTTTTTACAGAAGCACAAGAGATACTGCTACTCATTTCTTTTTTGATGAAATTGGGAAAGGAACTTACATTTTAGAATATGATGTAAAAATTAATAATAATGGTACATTTACAGATGGCATTGCTACCATACAGAGCATGTACGCTCCAGAATATGGTAGTCATTCTAATAGTCAAATAATAAAAATTAAATAAAAGAGCATGACAAAATTTCTCTTACTTTTTCTGATTCCTCTGGTTAGCTTCTCTCAAATCAATTTTTCAGGAAAAATTATGGATGCAAAAACAAAAGAGCCTCTTCTTGGAGCTTCAATATATGTTCCCAATTCGAGTATTGGAACAACAACAGATATTGATGGTAATTTCAGTTTTCAGCTTCCTATCGAATCTAAAGAAATTGTGATTAGCTATTTAGGTTATAATACTATTAATGTCAGTTTGGATTTATCAGAAAAGAAAGATTTTTCAAAAGACATTTACCTGAGAGAAAAAAGTAATACTTTAAAAGAAGTTATTGTCACGAAACAAAAACAAGATAAAAAATGGTTCAGGCAATATGAAACCTTCAAAATCCATTTTTTAGGAAACAGCACTATTGCTCAAAAAGCAGAAATATTAAATAAAGAAGAACTTTTTTTTACTGAGACCTCAGACTCTACAGGCTATAAACTTATTGCTAATAGTAACAAACCTTTAATTATAAAGAATAAAGCTATCGGATACTTATTGACCTATGATCTAATTGAATTTGGTTATTTCAATTCTATGGAAACAGGAAAGCAAAGCTATTATGCAGGCTATTCTTTTTATCAGGATCTTATAGAAAAAGACAAATTGAACAAGAAGAAAGTGATCAAAAATAGGCTAGAAGCTTATAAAGGATCAACAAATCATTTTATAAAATCGGTTTATAACAATACTTTTAAAGAAGAAGGCTTCAAACTAAATGAGTTTATCATCAAAGACAATCCTAGTTATCCTTCGAAAGAAGAGTTAAAAAAATTAAGAGATGAAGCTAAAAAAACCGGAAACTTTAATCTACTGTCAAATCTTCCATCTAAAAAACTATTCATTATAGGGAGAGAATATTCTAAAGATGATTTCGTAAAATTGACTTTAGAAAATCAATTCTTGGATTTTAAAAATTATATTTGGATAAACTATACTAAAGAAAAACCCGATCCTAATTATTTTTCAAATGCAGCCTCTCAAACTTCATATATTGAGTTAAATGAAAAAGTAGAGATCTTTTCAGACGGTAACTTTTTTAATCCTTTGAGTTTGTTAGTATACGATTATATGGGATGGAAAAAAATCGGTGATGCTCTTCCGTTTGATTATAAACCATAAAAAAACCAAGCAATGCTTGGTTTTTTTATTCTTTTTAAGTTACATAAGCTATTCTACAATTGTCATTTCATCAACAATATGTTTTGCTCCGGAAAATTCATCTATTAACCATAACACATAGCGAATATCCACATTAATAGTTCTTTGTAATTCAGTGTCAAAGATTACATCTCCTGCCATAGCTTCAATATTTCCGTCAAATGCTAAACCAATCAACTCTCCTTTTCCGTTTAAAACCGGTGAACCTGAATTTCCTCCTGTAATATCATTATCTGTCAAGAAGTTTACCGGCATGTATCCTTTTTTATCTGCATATCTACCAAACTGTTTGTTATTGTACATTTCAATCATTCTTTTTGGCAAATCAAATTCAGGATCATTAGGTTTATATTTGGCGATCATACCTTTCATTGTTGTATAATTGTTAATAGCTGCATCATTTCTTTGATCTTTTGGCAATGCTCTTACTTTTCCATACGTTAAACGCAACGTTGAATTTGCATCAGGATATTGAATAGTACTCAATTTTGATTCTCTCAATCCCTCTACTAATAAACGGAAAGCTTTTGAAAACTTCTCTTCTGCTTTTTCAACTTCTTCCGGTTTGTGATAATAGTGAGCAATCATAGCCTCTGAAAACTTATATAGATCATCATTTTCTAAGATCTTTAAATCCGGTACATCCAAAAACTTCAACAAAGACTCCTCTTTACCAAAAAGTGATAACTCAAATAAATTATGTACATAAGGTGCAAAATCACCTTTAGCTTTTTTAGAAACTTCTACTAACAGTGGTGAAGTTTCATATCCCGCTTTATTAATGTATAACGAAATTTGATTGGTCAAAATTTCTTTTTCTGCAGGAAGATAAACTTCTTTATAAAAACTCTTGATTTCCTCTTCAACTTCCGGTCTCATCACTTTACGAACTTCTTCATCTGCACTAGCATAATTTTTCAATTTTTTACCTAGGGTTCTAGAAATAATTGCAAATGAACTTGTTCTGATCATTGTCATCAAATAGTTATCGTGACGTGCCTTTTCATTCGTTAATTTATAATATGCATTAATATCGCTAATTACATTGCCATATTTTGCTTTGTTCTCTTTTTTATTAGCCCATTTGTTAAATGTAGTTTCATTTTTTGCTTTGATTGCTGCTGTTTCATGTTTTGTCAATGCATCTATCATTCCTTGGCGATTTTTCCAATAATTAGCAACACTAGCATATTTTGAAGCATACATTAATCGAATTCCATCATTTTGATCCATGTATTTTTTCATGGCATCCATTCCGGTTTTAGAACCTTCTACCCAAGCAGGATAAGCGTATTTTACATTTTGCTCGATTCCTCCGGAAGGCATCCAACGATTGGTTCTTCCCGGATATCCCAAAATCATAGCAAAATCACCTTCTTGAACTCCGTTCAAATTAACAGGTAAATGATATTTTGCTTTTAACGGCACATTTTCCGGAGAATATTCTCTAGGATTCCCTTGTTCGTCAGCATAAACTCTAAACATAGAAAAATCACCTGTATGACGCGGCCATTCCCAGTTGTCTGTATCTCCTCCAAATTTACCAACGCTTTCCGGAGGCGTTCCTACTAAACGTACATCTTTATAATCTTGATATACAAAATAATAGTATTCATTTCCTTGAAAAAATGATTTTACGGAAACTGTATATTTTCCGTCTTCACTATTTTCTTTTTGAATTAAAGCAATTTCTTTGTTAATTGCCGCTTCACGTTCAGCTTCTGTCATTTTAGGATTTACCTTTGACAAAATTCTTTTGGATACATCATCCATACGAACAAAGAAACGAACAAATAAACTCTTTGGTTTCAATTCATTTGCTTTGTCTTTAGCCCAATATCCATCTCTTAAATAATTAGCTTCCGGAGTTGATAATTCGGCAATAGCATCATAACCACAGTGGTGATTGGTTAAAACCAAACCGTCTTTTGAAATAATTTCAGCGGTACAGCCTCCGTTAAATTGCACAATAGCATCTTTTAAACTATGGTGATTGATGCTGTAAATTTCTTCAGACGTTAACTGAAGTCCCATTTTTTGCATATCGCGGTGGTTCAATCGTTCAATAAACATTAAAAACCACATTCCCTCATCGGCAAACATAGTGGCAGGAGCCAACAATACTGTTATAACCAATGACAAAACAATTTTTCTCATATTAAATTTAGTTGTTGATTTTGCAGCTAAGATAAATCTTTTTTAAATATTTAGTAAAATAGCGTTTTAGTTGCCTTTACTTTTTAAGTTATTTTTAACAAAACAAAAAAACAACCCGAAGGTTGTTTCTCTATTTTTAAACGTTAAGCATTTTCCAAAGCTTGTCTTTTAATTCCTGAAGCCCTTGATGTGCTATTGAGGAAATAAACATATAATCGTGTCCTTTAAAAGCTTCATCCAGTTCTACTTTCATTTCAGCTTTTAACTCGTCGTCCAACATATCTGATTTTGAAATAACAATTAATCGGTCTTTATCTAACATTTCAGGATTGTAGCGACGCAGTTCATCTAATAAAATATCGTATTCTTTTTTAATATCATTGGCATCAGCCGGAATTAAGAATAACAAAGTCGAATTACGCTCAATGTGACGCAAGAAATAATGTCCTAAACCTTTTCCTTCGGCAGCACCTTCTATAATTCCCGGAATATCAGCAATAACAAACGATTGAAAATCGCGATACGCCACAATTCCCAAATTCGGTTTTAAAGTTGTAAACGGATAGTCGGCAATTTTAGGTTTAGCCGCTGTTAAAACAGAAAGCAATGTTGATTTTCCGGCATTTGGAAAACCGACCAAACCTACATCGGCTAGTACTTTTAATTCCAGAATAATATCTAACTCTTCGCCAGGAAGTCCCGGTTGCGCATAACGTGGCGTTTGATTAGTAGATGTTCTAAAGTGCCAGTTTCCTAAACCACCTTTACCACCGCGAGCTAAGATTTTTTCTTCTCCTTCTTCGGTAATTTCAAATAATATTTCTTCAGTTTCTTTATCCTTTACCACAGTTCCTAGTGGTACTTCGATAATTCTATCTTCACCATCGGCTCCGGTACTTCTACTACTTCCACCATCGCCACCGTGACCCGCTTTTACGTGCTTGGTAAATTTTAAATGATATAATGTCCAAAGGTTTTTACTTCCTTTTAGAATAACGTGTCCCCCACGACCACCATCTCCACCATCAGGCCCTCCTTTTTCAATAAACTTTTCGCGATGTAAGTGAGTAGATCCTTTTCCTCCTTTACCCGATGCAACATATATTTTTACGTAATCTACGAAATTCCCTTCTGTCATTTTCTAAATTTTAATGCAATTTTTTAGCCAAGATTAACTACCTGACAACCACCAGCTGTCCTCCTCTTACTATCAAATCTTCAGTCATTTTGAAATTATGAATTATGAGTTACAAGTAACTTAAACTATAATTCAACATTTTGCAAAGATAGTGTATTTACTGAATTTAAAAACTGTAAGTTATAGCCCTGATGGTAGTAAAAAGCTTTTTTGAGGAAAAAGCACACTTTTGTTCATAAAAAAAGAGCGCCCGAACGGAAGCTCCTTTGTTTATGTTAACAAAACTGCTTTATCGAAAAAAACTTGTAACGAACAGCAGGTTTTGACTTTTTATAAATTGTCAATCACTCCAGATAATCGTTCTGTTACCTCTGCAATTTCTCCAATTCCGTTTACCGAATGGAATTTGTTTTGTGCTTTGTAGTAATCAATTAACGGAGCAGTTTTTTCGTTGTACTCTTGGTAACGATTACGAATTTTTTCTTCGTCTTGATCATCGGCTCTTCCTGATGTTTTCCCTCTTTCCAACAACCGTTGCACTAAAATTTCGTCGTCAGCTTCCAAAGCTACCGTAGCCGTTACGCCCCAGTTTTTAGTTTTCAAAAAGGCATCTAAAGCATCTGCTTGTGCAATAGTTCTTGGGAAACCATCGAATAAGAACCCTTTAGCATTTGGATTTTTCTCTACTTCATCTTGAAGCATTTTGATCGTTACCTCATCGGGAACCAAATCTCCTTTATCCATATATGATTTTGCCAACTGACCTAATTCAGTATCATTTTTTATATTGTAACGGAAAATATCTCCTGTTGACAAGTGTACTAAGCTGTATTTATCTTTTAAAAATTCGGCTTGTGTTCCTTTTCCGGCCCCTGGTTTTCCGAATAATACGATATTAATCATTGTGTTGTTTTTATTTGATAGTTGATATACTTGTTTTAAATTTCTTCCTAATCCGTCATAATCTAAACCGAAACCTACGATAAACTTATTGGGAATACGAATTCCGATGTAGTCAATTTTAATATCTTTTGTATAAGCTTCGGGTTTAAAGAAAAGTGTCGCTATTTTAAAATGCTTTACTTGTTGCTCTCTAAATAGTTTTTTTAATTCTTCAACTGTGTTTCCGGTATCTACAATATCTTCAACTACCACAACGCTTCTTCCTTTTAAATCTTGGTTAAGACCAATAAGTTGTTTTACAGC
Organism: Flavobacterium sp. U410; assembly: GCF_053570605.1. NCBI lineage: Bacteria > Pseudomonadati > Bacteroidota > Flavobacteriia > Flavobacteriales > Flavobacteriaceae > Flavobacterium > Flavobacterium sp. U410. Next base: position 66,238 of record NZ_JBSEFI010000002.1, on the reverse strand, counting down.
GTTAGTAGTTTGTGTCCCTTCGTAAGAAGCTAATTTTATAAAACTCACTTCGCAAGGGCGCGAATAATGTTTCGCTAAATCGGATAAAAACATAAAAGAGCCATTTAAAACTCCTATGAATACCGGAACGTCATCATAAAAATCGTCTTCAATTTGCTTCGCTACATTTTGAATAGCGTAGTCTAACTCTTGAGCAGAAATAAATGGTTCAAAAGTTTTATCGTGTAGTTGAATCACTTCGTTTGTTTTTTATCAATGAAGCACAAATTTAAGGAAGTATTCAAGATATAAGTTTAAAGTAATCAACTTTTTTTGCAAATTAGATATATTTACCAAATGAAAACGGAACTGGAACAAAAACTAACCGAAAGCACGGCTCATCGCAAAAGCAGAGAGAGTATCAGCAAGTATTGCATTCGCAAAGAAAAAGTAGACGAATTAACTTCTATTGCTTTTTCGACGACTAACGAGAATCACGTTAAAGCATTTTGGTCGTTAGAGTTGGTTTGCGAAAAAAAGTTGAAACTGTTTGTTCTTTTTATTGATTCGTTTTGTTCTGTTTTACCGCAATTAGAGGACGATTCGGCGATTCGGCCGGCAACTAAAATTTGTTTTTTCCTAGCGAAAAGCAATCATCGAAAAAATGGAATTTCGTTGAATTCAGAACAAGAACACCATATTATTGAAGCTTTGATTGACCGTTTAATTCAAGAGGAAAAAGTAGCTGCAAAAGTATATGCTATGAAAGCCTTGTTTGTGTTAAGCAAAAAGTATCCGTGGATTGCCGACGAACTGAAACTGATTTTGGTTCAGGATTTTCCAAATCACTCGGCTGCTTATCAAAGCGCTTCTCGCAATCTTTTAAAAAGAATAAAATAAAAAACGAGACTAGTTAAAGTCTCGTTTTTTATTTTCACTTAATTTGTATTTATTCTTTTATTATCTTCATAGTTTCAACTCCATCATTTGTTACAATTCTTGCAACATAGGTACCTGAAATAAAACTTGATAAGTCAAGAGAAGTTTCACTCGCATTAATATCTCTCAACAAAACTTGCTGACCTAAAAGATTATATATCTCAACACTTTTAACTAAGCCCTTGTAAGTAATATTCAAAAAATCTTTTATTGGATTAGGATAAACCCCAATCTGACCAGACACAAAATCCTTAGTTGACAAAGTCCCTGAAACAGTTACATCATCAATATCAAAATAAAACATATCTGTTGTAGCAGAATAAAATCCAATATAAATTGTTTGTCCAACATAAGCCGATAAATCATATTGATACTGATAAAAATTTGCTCCACTAGTTGGAGCGACATTCGGATCTAAAATGATTGTAAAATCTGCAGGAGCCATTCCTGTAGTAGATAATTTTACACTTATAACTTCTGGATATTGAGGATCTCTACTTCTTCCCCAAAACGACAAATGATCTGAAACACCAGCTGTAACAGTTATGGCAGGTGTTACTAAATAATCGTCATGAGCGGTTGAACCATAACCAATTCCTACAGCATTTGCGCCACTATAAGCGCTTATATTTGCACCTGTAAAATCGATAATAGTCCAAGTGTTTGCATCTCCACCATTTATTACCGTCCACCCTGTTGGAATTGTTGTTCCAGCATCAAAATTCTCTGTAAATTGTGCAAAACCAACATAGAATGGCGTCACAAATAAAAGTGATAAAAGTAATTTTTTAATCATGTTTTTTGTTTTTAAAATTAGTTACACAATGATACTAATTTTATATCAATTTGGAAAATTCAAAATTAATTTTAATTTATCAATTGTCTAAGTATCTTTGCAAAGCTAACTACAAACAACGAAAAAGAAATCTAAATAAATGGATTCACGTACAACAATGAATTACTTTTCATCTGACTTTAAATTAGGTATTTTAGGCGGAGGTCAATTAGGCAAAATGCTTTTAACAGATACCCGAAAATTTGATATACAAACCTTGGTTTTAGATCCAAGTGCCGAAGCGCCATCACGTTTTGGATGCAATGCTTTTTATAAAGGAAGTTTAAACGATTATGAAACGGTGTATCAATTTGGTAAAATGGTTGATGTTTTAACTATCGAAATCGAAAATGTAAATCTTGAAGCTTTAGAACAATTAGAAGAAGAAGGTTTACCGGTTTATCCATCGCCAAAAACGCTACGTTTGATTCAAAACAAAGGAAAACAAAAAGATTTTTACGTTAAAAACAATATTCCAACGTCTAAACACCAACGTTTTGTAGGACTTGATGATTTGCACCAAGCGCTTAACAACGATACTTTGGATTTTCCTTTTGTATGGAAAAGTGCGCAAGGCGGTTATGACGGAAATGGCGTAAAAATTTGTCGTTCTGCTCTTGATTTAGTCAACTTACCCGATGTAGAATGTTTAGCAGAAGACATGGTTCCTTTCAAAAATGAATTGGCGGTTATTGTTGCCAGAAGTGCTTCGGGCGAAATCAAAACCTATCCGGTAGTTGAAATGGAATTCCATCCGGAAGCTAACCAAGTGGAATATGTGATTTGTCCGGCTCGTATTGAAGATGCAGTTGCCGAAAAAGCAAGAGCTATTGCTTTACAAGTTTCAGAAGCTTTTAACCACGTAGGCTTATTAGCCGTTGAAATGTTTCAAACGGAAAACGATGAAATTTTGGTTAATGAAGTAGCGCCAAGACCACACAATTCAGGACATTATTCTATTGAAGCAAGTTATACTTCTCAATTTGAAAATCATATTCGTGCTATTTTAGATTTACCTTTAGGAAATACCGATAGTAAAGTAGCCGGAATTATGGTTAATTTAGTTGGAGAAGAAGGTTTCAGCGGACAAGTAGTGTATGAAAACATTGAAAAAATTATGGCGATTGATGGCGTAACACCACACATTTACGGCAAACGTGAAACACGACCTTTCCGTAAAATGGGACACGTAACTATCGTAAATGAAGATATGGCAGAAGCGAGACGTGTAGCCGAAGAAGTGAAAAATAGTATTCGAGTGATTAGTGTTCAGTAGTTCAGAACTTTGATTTTGATTCATTTTTTTAGTTAGATTTGTAAAAAAGCAATAAATGAAAATTTCAAAATTATATATCGACCAGTTTAGACATTTGGAAAATCTAACTTTTGATTTTACTTATCAAAGTGGCGAACGCAAAGGACAACCTTTGGACAAAATATGTTTTATTGGACAAAGTGCTACTGGAAAAACAGGGTTATTAGAGTTGATTTATACGTATTCAACTAATATTCTTGACTTAGAAGTCCTAAATGGAACTTCATTAAGTGGACTCAAAACTTCTTTAAAAAAAATTGATGGAATTGTTGAATATATTCTAAATGAAGATAAACTCATTTTGTATGGACAAGAGGTAATTTACAAAGGTCATACTTATAAAGAAAGTTCACAGGGAGGAACTATAACAGATCTAATTCCCGAAAATCTTAAAAATGAAATATTTTATTTTAAAGCAAATTTAATATCCGACAAAAACATAGATGTATTTACAAAAAACCCTGTTGATTTATTCGAAAAATACTCTAATTCAACCGAAATAAATCTAGAAAACATTCTAAAAGGGAATATTGAATCAACTACTATATTTAGTGATGAAGTTGACACTAAAATATGGCTTTCTCTCCTTAGCGAAATACTTCAATATCGAAAAAAATTCACTCAAAAAATGTCCGAACTTATCCACAAGGGATTACTTGGAAATAGAAGCAAATTAGAAATAGAATTCAATAAATGGCAAAAAGAAAATCCTAATAAATTAGAATCTTTTGCTGAAAAATTCAATCCAATTTTAGAAAAGTTAAACTTGGAAGTTGATTTAATAAATACTGAGTATTCTATTCCTATAAAAAATAAACGAACTGACGATATAATTCCTATCCAGAACTCTAGTACAGGAACTAAAGGATTATTATTATCATTCTTGCCATTATTCAAATTAGACACTAAAGGTTCCATCATTTTAATTGATGAACCGGAACGTTCTTTATATCCTGACATGCAAATGGATTTAATGGATTATTACAAAAACTTAGCTCCAGAGGCGCAGTTTGTAGTAGCCACTCACTCTCCATTTATTGCTGCTTCGTTTGAGCCAGACGAAAGGTTTATTCTATATTTTGATAAAGAAGGAAAGGTTGCCGTAAGAAGAGGTAGTTCCCCAATAGGTGATGACCCAAATGATATGCTTGAAAATGACTTTGGTATTAATTATATCAATAAATATGGTCAAAAGAAGTATAATGAGTACATCGAATTAAAGCAACAGATTTACTTCGAAAAGGACGAGGAAAAAAAGAAACTAATTTCAGAAAAATTAGAAAAACTAGGGGATGAATATAATTTTTAAATTATGAAAAGAATTATTAAAGATCCTGACTCTGAAATTATCAAACAGAATATTGGTTATAAAAAATCTGGTAATAACGATTTAAGCACCATTCTTCTAAAAGAACAAAAAAGTTTTTGTGCTTATACTGAAGAATACATTGGTTATAATGATGCAGTAGATATTGAGCATTTTAACCCTAACTTAAAATATACAGATCAAGACACTTATCAAAATTGGTTCATGGTAAAGCACAAACCAAATAATCTGAAAAGAACCAATTGGATTGAACCTATTTTACATCCAACAGCAGAAGATTTTGAAACTAGATTAATATACTTTGATGGTTACTTTATACATCAGCCTGAAGATATTGAAACAAAAAATCTAATTGATTTATTGAATCCTAACGATGAAATTTTTGCAAAAAACAGAAAGAAATACATTGAAAGAAGAAAAGACAGAATCAATGAACTAAATATTCCTGCTGAAGATTACTTTCAAGAAAAAGTAAATACTGAAATAGATTCAATTAAATATTTGAGAGCAATCCAAGAAGAATTCAAAATTAATATTTGGAATATGATTCCAACCCCACAATAAAAAAAAGAACATGAGTAAAATAGCTGTAGTAATGGGCAGTATTTCGGATATGCCGGTAATGCAAGATGCCATCAACATCATAAAAGAATTTGGTATTGAGGTAGAAGTAGATATTGTTTCTGCTCACCGCACACCCGAAAAATTAGTAGATTTTAGTTCGAATGCACACAACAGAGGAATTTCTGTTATTATTGCCGGTGCCGGTGGTGCTGCACATTTACCGGGAATGGTCGCTTCTATGAGTCCGCTTCCTGTGATTGGCGTTCCGGTAAAATCGAGCAATTCTATTGACGGTTGGGATTCTGTTTTATCGATTCTACAAATGCCGGGCGGAGTTCCTGTGGCCACTGTAGCTTTAAACGGAGCAAAAAACGCCGGAATTTTGGCCGCACAAATCATCGGAAGTTACGATAAAGCGGTTTTAGACAAAATCATCGCTTATAAAGAAGGATTGAAACAAGCGGTTTTAAAAGCAGCAGCTGATTTAAAAGCTTAACGTATAAAAACAGAATACCCCGAAAAAATCGGGGTATTTCCGTCCACAATTAAGTGACAACTATAAAAAAAATTCTACTCTTTCAATCTTTAAGAATGCTTTTATGTTAGCATTTCGTCGACAAATTTATACACTTTATCGATAACGACAAAATTATGAACACTTTTTTGGAAAAATTTAACACTAAGTATAATTCGGCTCCTTTCAGCCAAATACAACTTTCAGACTACAAACCGGCGTTCGAAGCTTGTATAGCAAAGGCTAAGCAGGAAATCGATTGCATAATTGACGATACAAAATCTCCTGATTTCGAAAATACAATTGCGGCGCTAGATTTTGCCGGACAAGAATTAGATCGTTTATCGAGTATCTTTTTCAACTTGAATTCAGCAGAAACTTCTGACGAGATGCAAAAAATTGCTCAAGAAGTATCGCCTTGGTTGACTGAATTTAGCAATGACATTACTTTAAACGAGGATCTGTTCCAAAAAATCAAAGCGGTTTACGATCAAAAAGACCAATTAGACCTAACGACCGAGCAACAAACTTTATTGGATAAAAAATACAAAAGTTTTGTTCGCAATGGGGCTTTATTAAATGAAGAACAAAAGAAAAAACTTCGCGAAATAGATACCCAATTAGCCAAATTAAAACTGACTTTTGGCGAAAATGTTTTGGCAGAAACCAATAATTACCAATTGCACGTTATCAACGAAGCCGATTTGCAAGGTTTACCGGAAGGTACAAAAGAAGCCGCTGCCGATTTAGCGAAAAGCAAAAATGTAGAAGGTTGGATTTTTACATTAGATTTTCCAAGTTATTTACCTTTCGTTACTTATGTTGACAACCGTGAATTACGAAAAGAAATATCTATTGCCTACGGAAAAAAAGCGTTTCAAAATAATGAATTTGACAACCAGCAAAATATCAAAGATATTGTTCGTTTGCGTCACGAGCGGGCTAATTTATTAGGTTATACTTCTCACGCCCATTTTGTTTTGGAAGAACGAATGGCGCAAAATCCGGAGAAAGTTCAATCATTTTTGAATGATTTATTAGAAAAAGCAAAACCGGCTGCCGAAAAAGAATTTGCCGAACTTACTGCTTTTTCAAAAGAATTGGACGGAATTGATCATTTGGAAAAATGGGACAGCGCTTATTATTCGGAAAAATTGAAACAGAAAAAATTTAATTTGGATGACGAAAAACTGAAACCGTATTTCAAATTGGAAAACGTTTTACAAGGCGCTTTTACCATTGCTGAAAAATTATATGGCATTACTTTCAAAGAAATTTTCAACATCGACAAATACCATGAAGATGTAAAAACATACGAAGTTTTAGATTTTGAAGGCAACCTTGTTTCCTTATTTTATGCCGATTTCTTCCCAAGAAAAGGAAAACGAAATGGCGCTTGGATGACTTCTTTTAAATCGCAATTCATCAAAGACGGAATCAATGAGCGTCCGCATATTTCGAACGTTTGCAACTTTACACCACCAACAAAAACGAAGCCTTCACTTCTGACTTTTAATGAAGTAACTACTTTGTTTCACGAATTTGGTCATGGATTACACGGCATATTAGCTAACACAAACTATCCAAGTTTATCGGGAACTTCTGTATATTGGGATTTTGTGGAATTACCAAGTCAGGTTATGGAAAACTGGTGTTATCAACCGGAAGCTTTGGCTTTATTCGCTAAACATTATGAAACAGGCGAAATTATTCCGCAAGAATATGTAGATAAAATTAAAGAAAGTGCCAACTTTTTAGAAGGATTAGCTACGGTTCGCCAATTGAGTTTTGGTTTATTAGACATGGCATATCATGGAAAAGCACAAACAATTAATGATGTAAAAGCATTTGAATTAGCTGCATTTGAAAGCACAAAATTGTATCCGGATGTTGCCGAAAATTGCATGAGTACTTCGTTTTCGCATATTTTTCAAGGCGGTTATTCTTCCGGATATTACAGTTACAAATGGGCCGAAGTTTTGGATGCAGATGCGTTTGCTTACTTTGAAGAAAAAGGAATCTTCAATAAAGAAGTGGCGACCAAGTTCAAAGAATATGTACTTTCAAAAGGCGGAACCGAACATCCTATGGAATTGTATAAAAAATTCAGAGGGCATGAACCTACTCCGGATGCATTGTTGAAAAGAGCGGGATTGATATAAAAACTCCCTTGTCATTAGCTTCGCTCTGTTCGGCTTTGCCTCGAGTCTGAACTTGTTTAACTACGTTGAATCTTTGATTTCAGGATCTAAATCTAAACATATTATCTTAGAAGCTGAAATAAATTACTTCGTCAATTCACTAACGCTCGTGTCAGCTTGACAATTATCAATATAAACCGAGGTTAATAGCTTCGGTTTTTTTATTCATTAGATTTCAACACTCTTCTCGCTAATTTCCCGACGGTTAAACCTTGTACCAAAATAGAAAAAAGCACCACAATATAAGTAACTTCTAAAAACAACGCTTTGTATGGACTTTCAGGCATTGACAAAACCAACGCGATGGAAACACCGCCTCTGATTCCGCCCCAGACCATTACCATTAAAGAACCTTTTGTATAGGTCGATTTAATTTCGAAGAAGTTAATAATATCGAAGAATTTCCAAGGTAAAATAATCGAACACATTCTCGAAAACAATACAATTAAAATAGCTACAAAACCTAAAACAATTTGTTTCGTCAAATCCGGAAGAAGTAATAATTCAAAACCGATATACAAAAACAAAACAGCATTCATTATTTCGTCAACAATTTCCCAGAACTTTTCCAAATAATCTTTGGTTTGTTCGCTCATCGCCACTTTCTTACCATAATTCCCTATCGTAATTCCCGCTATTACCATGGCTAACGGACTGGAAACATGTAAAGCCTGAGCGACTAAAAACCCTCCCATTACTATAGAAAGTGTTATTAATACAGAAACTTTATAATCATCAATTTTCTTAATCGTGTTAGATGCCGACAAACCTAAAAGCAACCCTAATAACATTCCTCCCAATCCTTCTTTAGCAAATAATCCTAAAACCGATTCTGTCGTTACTTCAAAAGTATGATCTGTTGCCATTTTAAGAACAACGGCAAACATTACAACAGCAACACCATCATTAAACAGGGATTCACCTACAATTTTGGTTTCAATTTTCTTCGGAACTTTGGCTTGTTTCAATATTTCTAATACTACAATAGGATCTGTAGGAGAAATTAAGGTTCCGAAAATCAAACAATAAATATAAGGAATCTCAATCCCGAAAACAGGCGCAATAGCGTATAAAATTCCTGAAATGATAAAAGCAGATAATACTACACTAACTGTAGAATAAATCATAATGGGAATTTTCTGTTCTCTCAAATCAGAAATATTAACGTGCAAAGCTCCGGCAAAAAGAAGGAAATTTAACATGGCTCCCATCAAAACATCTTTAAAATCGAAGTCTTTTACCAAGTCAAAGAATTCTTTAGTTGCTTTAGGAAAATAAGAGTCACCTAAAAGACGAATCCCCACCGAAACAAGCATAGCAATAATCATAATTCCAACGGTACTCGGTAATTTTAAAAATCGAAGGTTTAAATAAGCAAAAAAAGAAGCTAATACTATTAAAGCTGAAAAAGTATAATATAATTCCACTTGTTGTTTTTTCGCAAATTTATCCTTTTTATTACAATTCTACGAACTTTAACTTATGTTAACAGCAATAAAAGAAACCAAAAAACAGGCAGACTTTCTGTCCAAAAACTGGTAAAATATTTGCTTCTTTTGGAACTGGCATAAAAAGTAAAAATTATCAAAATCAAAGCAAAAAAAGTATTCACAAAAAACTGTTGCAATGACATATCGGGTTTAAATGCATCGAAAAGAACAAAAAGAAACAGCAAAAAGTAAGCTAATAGTTTTGTCTTTTTCTCTCCTATTTGCTGAGGAATGGTTTTCAAATACAATTCATCAAATTGAAGATCAACAATTTCAAAAATAAGCATCAATACGAAAACCAAAATAAAGCGTTGCAAACTTTTTAAAATAACGACCCAATCGATAGAATAATGTGCATTAATTACCGGAAGCCAAACGGTCACTGCAACCCAAGCTAAAGCCACTAAATATATTTTAATTCCGCTCCAATTTCGCATGTTGGATGTATTTGGAAAAAAGGGAATCGTATATAAAATCGTTAAAAAAAGAGAACCAACGCCAAGCCACTTGGTGATTGTTTGTAGTTGCCAAAAATAGTAGAGCGTTGCACAAAAACAGAGAAAACTCAAACCTATAATCGCTTTAAACCTATTGGTCAACGGAACTCGGCGCACACGAGCCAATTCGTCATATTTAATAAAGTTATAACCTACTATTGTTCCGTAAAAACCAAAATAAGCCACTGCTTCATCATAAGGCAAGTGCAATTTCAGGAAGGTCACTCTAATTAAAGCATAAACAGCCAAAGCAACATGAACACTGCTTTCTATATAAAAATCGAGAACTTTCTGTAAAAACTGCATATCACAAAAATAGCAAATGTGTTAATAAGAACGTAATTTAGTTGAAAAAATCACAAAAAATCAATTTTTAAAAACTAAATATTACAAGATTAATAATTACATTTGCTTACTTTTTAAACAACACAAATTTCAAATACACATTTATTGATTAATGAGAACAGATGCATTTGCTTTGAGACACTTAGGTCCTAGAGAAGCTGACCTAAATCAAATGTTGAACACAATCGGTGTAGATTCGATAGACCAATTAATCTACGAAACTTTACCGGATGACATTAAACTAAAATCTCCTCTTCAATTAGACCCTGCTATGACTGAATATGAATATGCCAATCATATTTTGGAATTGGGTCAAAAAAATAAAGTTTTCAAATCCTATATCGGTTTAGGATATCACCCAACAATTGTTCCGGCGCCTATCCAAAGAAATATTTTTGAAAACCCGGGATGGTATACTGCTTATACACCTTACCAAGCAGAAATTGCTCAAGGTCGTTTAGAAGCGCTATTAAATTTCCAAACTACTATAATTGAATTGACAGGAATGGAAATTGCAAACGCATCTTTACTTGACGAAGGTACTGCTGCTGCTGAAGCGATGGCACTACTTTTTGATGTAAGAACTCGTGACCAAAAGAAAAACAATACCAACAAATTCTTCGTTTCTGAAGAAATTTTACCACAAACACTTTCAGTATTACAAACACGTTCTACTCCAATCGGAATTGAATTAGTAGTAGGTAATCACGAAACTTTTGATTTTTCAGACGAATTCTTTGGCGCTATTCTTCAATATCCGGGAAAATACGGTCAGGTTTATGACTATGCTGGTTTTATTGCTAAAGCAGCGGCAAACGATATCAAAGTAGCTGTTGCAGCGGATATTTTATCATTGGCTACCTTAACTTCTCCGGGAGAAATGGGAGCTGCTGTAGTGGTTGGAACTACGCAACGTTTTGGTATCCCAATGGGTTACGGAGGTCCGCATGCAGGATACTTCGCTACAAAAGAAGAATACAAACGTTCTATGCCAGGCCGTATCATCGGTGTCTCTATCGATGCTAACGGAAACCGTGCCTTACGTATGGCTTTAGGAACTCGTGAACAACATATTAAACGTGAAAAAGCAACTTCAAACATCTGTACGGCTCAAGTTTTATTGGCGGTTATGGCAGGTATGTATGCAGTTTATCACGGTCCAAAAGGTTTACGATATATTGCTAATAAAGTTCACGCTGCTGCGGTAACTACTGCTGAAGCTTTAAACCAATTAGGTATTTACCAAATGAACTCTGCTTATTTTGACACTATTTTAGTAAAAGCAGATGCTCAAAAAGTAAAAGCTATTGCCGAAAGAAATGAAGTAAACTTCTTCTATGCTGATGCAGAAACGATTTCGATTTCTTTCAACGAAACAACTTCTATCAAAGATATCAACCAAATCATCGCGATTTTTGCCGAAGCTACAGGTAAAGATGCTTTCACAGTTACTGAATTGTCAACTGCAAATCAATTACCGGCTTCTTTAGAAAGAGCTTCTTCTTTCTTAACGCATGATGTATTCAACAACCATCATTCTGAAAGTCAGTTGATGCGTTATATCAAAAAATTAGAGCGCAAAGATTTATCATTGAACCACTCGATGATTTCTTTAGGTTCTTGTACTATGAAATTAAATGCTGCTTCTGAAATGTTGCCGTTATCGATGGCAAATTGGAACAGTATTCACCCATTTGCTCCGGTAGATCAAGCAGAAGGTTATATCACTATGCTTCAAAAATTAGAACAACAATTAAATGTAATTACCGGATTTACAGGCACCACTTTACAACCCAACTCAGGAGCTCAAGGTGAATATGCCGGTTTAATGACTATCCGTGCGTATCACATGTCTCGTAATGAAGGGCATCGCAATGTATGTTTAATTCCTGCTTCTGCTCACGGAACTAATCCTGCTTCCGCAGCTATGGCCGGAATGAATATTATTGTAACTAAAACAACTCCGGAAGGAAACATTGATGTTGAAGATTTAAGAGCAAAAGCGATTGAACATAAAGACAACTTATCGTGTTTAATGGTTACTTATCCTTCTACGCACGGAGTTTACGAAAGTGCTATCAGACAAATTACCAATATTATCCACGAAAACGGAGGGTTAGTATATATGGATGGTGCCAATATGAATGCACAAGTTGGATTAACAAATCCTGCAACTATTGGCGCTGATGTTTGTCACTTGAACTTACACAAAACATTTGCTATTCCTCACGGTGGTGGTGGACCTGGAGTGGGACCAATTTGTGTAAACGAAAAATTAGTGGAGTTCTTACCGACTAACCCGGTTATAAAAGTAGGTGGCGAAAATGCCATTACAGCGATTTCTTCTGCACCTTACGGATCAGCTTTAGTATGTTTGATTTCTTACGGTTACATTAGCATGATGGGCGCTGACGGTTTAACAGAAGCTACTAAATATGCTATTTTGAACGCTAACTATATGAAAGCGCGTTTAGCGGAACATTATCCGGTTTTATATTCTGGAGAAATGGGAAGAGCTGCTCACGAAATGATCTTAGATTGTCGTGCATTCAAAGAAAAAGGAATTGAAGTCGGAGATATTGCAAAACGCTTAATGGACTACGGTTTCCACGCACCAACAGTATCTTTCCCTGTTGCCGGAACATTGATGATTGAACCAACAGAATCTGAAGATTTAGCGGAATTAGATCGTTTTTGTGATGCTTTAATCGCGATCAGAAAAGAAATTGAAGCTTCATCTGCTGACGATAAAAACAACGTCTTGAAAAATGCGCCTCACACTTTAGCTATGCTAACAGCTGACACTTGGGATTACCCATATACAAGAGAAGCCGCAGCTTATCCGTTAGAGTTTATCGCTGAGAATAAATTCTGGCCAACGGTAAGACGTATTGATGATGCTTACGGTGACAGAAATTTAGTTTGTTCTTGTGCTCCTATTGAAGCATATATGTAATTTAGGAATAAATCAGTCCCTGGTGACTTGACTAGTAAATAATAAAAAAGGCTTCAATTATTGAAGCCTTTTTTATGCATGATAAATATCAATAATTATAAAAACACAAAATTGTACTTTTGAAAACAAAAACAATGAGAGATATTGAAACTCGTGAAGACATCTTATTACTGATGGAAAAGTTTTATGACAAACTTTTAGCGGATGCTTCTATACATCATTTCTTTACTCAAACTACTACCGTTAGCCAACATTTACCGGAACATTTTAAACTTTTGGCTACTTTCTGGGAACAAGCTTTATTTTTAAGAGGCGGGTATTTTAACAACATGATTGAAGTTCATCAAAAGGTTCATGAGCAAAGTGCATTTTCTGCAGAACATTACAAAACTTGGCTTACTCACCTTTTTGATACTATTGACGAACATTTTTCGGGTCCAAAAGCGGAACAAATGAAAACTCAGTCTCTAAATATGGCTACAGTTATGCAAATGAAATTGGCTTAATTATTTATTTTCTTTTATTTTTATTAAAAAAATAAATAGTTTTTAATAATTCAATAATTTAAACAAAATAAACTGCTGTAAAAATTGTTATAATCAATAAATAACTAATTTAGGCAGCTTAAAATAATAAAACAATGAACATCAAAATAACAGGATCGGGTTCCTACATCCCTACTGAAAAAGTAACCAATTTAGATTTCGCTCAACATAACTTCTTAAATGAAGACGGCACACAATTCCCACAACCTAATGAAGTGGTTGCTCAAAAATTTTTAGAAATTACAGGAATTGAAGAAAGGAGATATGTTTCTGACGACTTATTATCATCTGACATTGCTGCTATTGCTGCTCAACGTGCCATTGATAACGCTAAAATAGATCCTGAAACATTGGATTATATCATTTTTGCTCACAATTTTGGTGACGTTAAAAAAGGAGCTATTCAAACGGATATTTTACCAAGTTTGGCTTCGCGTGTAAAACATACGTTGAAAATCAAAAATCCTAAATGTGTAGCCTACGATATTTTGTTTGGTTGTCCGGGTTGGATTGAAGGTGTAATTCAAGCACAAGCTTATATCAAAGCCGGAATGGCAAAGAAATGTTTGGTTATTGGAGCAGAAACACTTTCCAGAGTAGTTGATATGCACGATAGAGATTCTATGATCTATTCCGACGGTGCCGGAGCGACAATCATTGAAGCTACGGAAGAAGAAGGTGGAATTCTGGCTCATGAATCGGCGACATTTGCACATGACGAAGCGTATTATCTTTTCTTTGGAAATTCGTATGACAAAAAATCAGATCCGGATGTTCGCTATATTAAAATGTATGGACGAAAAATCTATGAATTCGCCTTATCTAATGTTCCGAAAGCGATGAAAGAATGTTTAGAAAAAAGCGGGACTGACATTTCGCAAGTCAAAAAAGTTTTGATTCACCAAGCTAATGAAAAAATGGACGAAGCTATTATTCAGCGTTTCTTCCGTTTGTATAAACAAACTCCTCCCGAAGGAGTTATGCCTATGAGTATTCATAAATTAGGAAACTCAAGTGTTGCAACAATTCCAACATTATATGATTTATTGGTCAAAGAAGAATTAAAAGATCATCAACTAAACAAAGGCGATGTTATCATATTTGCTTCTGTTGGTGCCGGAATGAACATTAATGCATTCGTCTATCAAATGTAAATTTATCTTTTCAACAATTTATTGAACCAAAAATTCATGGACGGAATCAGTTGCATTTGGTAAACCAAACTCAAAGCAATAATCAAAAAGGCACTTACCTTCATAATAACTTCCAACCAAAGATTTTCTAGGCTGGGCATTAAATAAATTCCGAAGAACACAATATTCAAAACAAAAATTAATTTGGCATAACTTTTATCAAATGGAAGTATGCCAAATTTTTTATAGATAAAAATCAACTTCGCTAAATTAAATAACGTCATTGCTATAAAAGAAGCAATGGCAACTCCTAAAATTCCTATTTCAGTTTGAGTCAAGAAATACCAATTCAATGAAACATTTAAAACCACCAAAATCAAAACAGAAATAATATTGAAGCGATAATATTGTGAATACGAAATAATTTCTGAATTAAAACCGGTTGCCATATTAAACAACACATTGCTCCCTAAAACATACATAACAGGAACAGAAGCCATCAATTTTTCTCCTGTTGGCAGCAATTGAAAAAGCGGTTCAATTCCTATAAAAATACAGCCCAACAAGATTGCCCCCACGAAGAACAACAACTTTGCCGTTTCTACATATTTCATTCGTAAGGTTTCCCAATCCTGGTTTTTAATCAAGGCAGATACTTGTGGCGCATACACTGTAAACAATCCGGTGGCAGGAATAGCCAAAGCCGAAGCTAAATTCACGGCAATTCTATAGGTTCCGTTATCTTCAAATTCACAAAACAACGGAATCATGAAACCATCTACTCTAAAAGCTAAAAAGGAACCAAAACTTCCGATAAATGTATAAAAACAATAGCTAAAATATTCGTTTTTTGGAATTTCCTGGAAAAGTTCTTGAAAACTACCTTCACCTTTAATTGAAAAATAGCGGAATAGATATTGGCTCAACAAAAGTAACAGTAAAAAATAAAAGGCTATAAACGTGTAAATTCCTACATTTTCGGTTACCAGACCTAACAGCACCAAAATGAAAACAGCAGGAAGCGCTACTTTGGGAATGATTTTTTCATAAAACGTTGGAACAGCAATCTTCTGTAAATTGGCAGCCTGACGCTTAAACAATTCGATGAAAGCCAAAGCAACAGCGAGCGGAAAAGCAAAAAACAAATATTGGTATCGATCCCAATCAATCACAAATTCTCCTAAAAACAACAATAAAAGCACTCCAACACCAATTCCCAAGATTGTAAAAATTCCGTATTTGAAAAGTTGACGTTTGTTATTCTCTGAAAGGTTAGGATAAAAATGAATTAAGGCTTGTGCTCCACCAAACACCAAAACCGGATATAACATTTGGGCAATACTATCTACAAAACCCACTTTTCCTAAAAAATCTTTGTCATTCGGGTATACGAAAACTGTAGAAAGCACCCCAATGGCAATTCCTAAATAATTAATTATCGTAAACCAAAAAGCTTGTTTATGTGATTGTGTGTCTTGCATTATTTATAACTTTTTCGGGCTTTTAGCAACGTTATAAAATGTAATTTTAAAAGTATATAATACCCAAATAATTGCCAAAACATTGAAAATACTTTTGAAAAGGAATAATACCTAGAGAAATATTTAGGCAAACCAACTACATTTCGAAAAGCGCTTAATAATCCGACTATATAATTGTGATTTACATTCAAAACTTCAGCCAACATTTTGTATTTTGATTGTTTGATGTCCTTCTGAAAGCTCCTTGTAATCGTTCTATCGTGACAAATTTTCGCATTTTTTACCACAATTGTTTTAAAGCCATGATAACGAACTCTATCCGAATAATTTCGATCTTCGCCATAATGATCATACATCGGTTCAAAATAACCTACCTTTTCAATAACTGCTTTAGGAAGTAACCATGCGGCCGCATTGATAAACGGAACTTCATCCATTACTTCTGAAATTGTTTTAATTTTTCTGTGCCAATAGGTTTCAAAATTAGCATCTAAAGTCACTTCATCAGCAGAAAAATGGATTGGACTCACAATTCCGTAATTTGAATTGCTTTCGGCTGCCAAAACTAAATTTTGTATGGTTTCCGGATAAATCCAAGTATCTTGATTCAATAAAAATAAATAATCAAAACCCGCTTCTATCGCTTTTTGCATGCCAATATTATTCGCCTTTCCAAAACCTAAATTTTTTTCAGATTGGATAAGTTCTACAAAATCGAATTGTTTTAAAACAGCTACCGACTGGTCTGTTGAAGCGTTATCTACAGCAATAACACGAACTTGAAGAATTGAATTTTGCAGTGACTTCAAACATTTATCAAGCCATTTTTCTCCATTGAAGGTTACAATAATTACTGCAATTTTTGTGGTCATACAAATTTTCTTTGTCATACAAAAATAAAGATATTTCCACTGTAAACACCTAATTGCTTATTTTTGTTTTGAATTCCTGTATTTTATGAAATTTTACATTGTCATTCCGGCGCACAACGAAGCCAATCTCATTGGATTAACACTAGAATCTTTGGCTAACCAAACTGTTTTACCAAGCAAAGTTGTGGTTGTCAATGATAATTCTGTTGACAATACTGAAACTGTTGTCAACCAATTTTCCGAAAAACATCCTTGGATTACATTGGCCAACAATACTTCTGAAGCCATTCATTTACCCGGAAGCAAAGTTATTTTAGCGTTTAACAAAGGTTTGAAAACTTTGGATTCTAATTATGATTTTATTGTAAAAGCTGATGCCGACTTGATTTTCCCAGAAAACTACTTTGAAACGATTATAAAACATTTTCAATCCGATCCAAAAGTTGGAATGGTTGGTGGTTTTGCTTATATTGAGAAAAACGGAGAATGGATCTTAGAAAACCTAACCGATAAAGATCATATTCGTGGGGCTTTTAAAGCGTATCGAAAAGCTTGTTTTGAACAAATTGGCGGACTAAAACCGGCGATGGGCTGGGACACTGTAGACGAATTGCTTTGCAAATTTTACGGATGGCAAGTAAAAACTGATGCAGATTTACACGTTAAGCATTTAAAACCAACCGGAACCAATTACAACAAAGCATCTCGATACAAACAAGGCGAAGCTTTTTATTCTTTGGGTTACGGCTTTGTAATTACAGCCATTGCGTCGTTGAAATTAGCTTTACGAAAAGGAAAACCATTGCTTTTTATAGATTACTTAAACGGATTTTGGAAAGCTAAAAAAGCTAAAAAACCGCTACTGGTTACCCAAGAACAAGCTAAATTTATTAGAGAATACCGCTGGGGAAAAATGAAGGGTAAAATAGTCAACAGTCGTAGTTAGCAATTGGCAAAAAACTGAATACTGTGACCGCTAACTGAAAACTATTTTATATTTTAGCCAATATTTACAGAATATGTTTGTCATTCGAATTTTATCGCAAATAGGAAAATATTTCATCATGCTTAAAGAAACGTTTAGTCGTCACACTAAATGGAGCGTAATGAAGCAGTTAATCTTAAAAGAAATAGACGATTTAGTCATTGATTCACTTGGGATCGTTTGTTTCATTTCATTTTTCGTAGGTGGCGTTGTAGCGATTCAAACGGCTTTAAACTTAACCAATCCGTTAATTCCTAAATATCTTATCGGTTTTGCTACAAGGCAATCGGTTATTTTAGAGTTTGCTCCCACTTTTGTTTCCATTATTATGGCCGGAAAAATGGGTTCATTCATTACATCAAGTATCGGAACCATGCGTGTAACCGAGCAAATTGATGCTTTGGAAGTAATGGGTGTCAATTCGTTGAATTATTTGGTTTTCCCAAAGATCATTGCTTTGCTTTTATATCCGTTTGTGATTGGAATTGCGATGTTCCTTGGAAATTTTGGTGGATGGATGGCTACTGTTTACGGTGGATTCGCAACGAGTAATGAATTTACTATTGGATTGCAGGAAGATTTTATTCCATTCCATATCGCTTACGCTTTCATTAAAACTGCCGTTTTTGCTTTTATTTTAGCAACTATTCCTTCTTTTCACGGCTATTACATGAAAGGCGGAGCACTCGAAGTGGGTAAAGCTAGTACTGTTTCCTTTGTTTGGACTTCTGTTGTTATTATTTTGATGAATTATATTTTAACCCAAATGTTATTAAGCAAATGATAGAAGTTAAGAATTTAGAAAAAACATTTGGTTCACAAAAGGTTTTAAAAGGGATTTCAACCCGATTTGAAGCTGGGCAAACGAGTTTAGTTATTGGGCAAAGTGGTTCCGGAAAAACAGTTTTCCTAAAATCTTTATTAGGACTTCACACGCCTGAAAAAGGAACTATTTCTTTTGACGGAAGAATTTATTCAGAAATGTCAAAAGACGAAAAACAAGATCTTCGAACTGAAATCGGAATGGTATTTCAAGGAAGTGCTTTATTTGATAGTTTAACTGTAGAAGAAAACGTTGGTTTCCCGTTGAAAATGTTTTCCAATAAAACACCAAAGGAAATAAAAGAACGTGTTGATTTTGTTATCGAAAGGGTAAATCTAGTAGATGCCCATTATAAAATGCCTTCTGAAATTTCAGGTGGTATGCAAAAACGCGTAGCTATTGCCAGAGCTATTGTTAACAATCCGAAATATCTTTTTTGTGACGAACCCAACTCCGGATTAGACCCTAAAACAGCCATTGTAATTGACAATTTGATTCAGGAAATCACGCAGGAATACAACATAACGACAGTGATTAACACACACGATATGAATTCAGTAATGGAAATTGGCGAGAAAATTGTGTTCTTGAAAAATGGCTTATTGGAATGGGAAGGTTCAAACAAAGAAATCTTCAAAACAGATAATGAAGCAGTAACTGATTTTGTGTATTCCTCAGAATTATTCAAAAAAGTCCGCAGAATGTATTTAGAAGAGGACGGAATGTAATTTTTATTCCGACTTCACTTCTACTTTTTTATTTTTCAATTTGGTTTTCAACCACTTTCCAAAGCGTTCTGTTTCAGTTTGTCGCTCTTCACTTTTTATAGATTTATTCCATTTCACGATGAAATGCGGAACCGTATCGACAGCTTTAAAATTGGTATGCAAAACACTATAAAAAGAAACTTCTTCAATTTGATTATTTAAGCTTTTCAATTCGTCAGCTACTTCTACAAATGAAACAGCCGAACCATTATTTAACTTTGCTTTTAAATCAAAAATTTCTTTGTCTTTTTCTAACAATTGTTCTTCTTTTTTCATCAAAAGCTGTTGTGTGGTTAAATAGGAATTTTCAATTTCGTTTAAACGAGATAACGTTTTCTGACTTTCCAAATCCTGAAGTACTTTAACTTTAATTCCTGAATATCCTAAAGAAGCTATTTTGTCTTGAATTTTTTTAATTTCATCATTATTTAAGCTTTCACCAATAACAGCAAAACTGACTGTATTATCTTTATAACTGGTTTGAATATCAAAAACACCAATTCCTTTATCTTCCTTCAAATCCAAGAGAACTGTTTCTACTTTCTTTTCAAAATCTGATTTCTTATACAATTTATAAAAAAAGTAAACACTTGGAATAATAATCGCCAAAGCAATAAGTGTCAACAATTGAGAAATTTGCTTTTTACGTTGTTTATCAGCATATTCTTTAAGCGGAAAACGAAGCGATTTTACCACTAAATAAGTAGCAGTAGCAATGAAAATAGTATTAATAGAGAACAAGAAAAGTGCACCACCAAAAAAATCCCATTTTCCTGTTGCCAAACCAAATCCGGCAGTACACAATGGTGGCATCAAAGCGGTTGCAATAGCCACACCCGCAATCGTATTTGTTGACTTATTTCTTCGACTTAATGCAACCAACAAAGCCAAACCTCCCGATAAAGCAATGATAATATCTAAAACATTAGGAGAAGTTCTTGCTATTAACTCTGGAGTTTCATTTTGAAAAAGCGGAACACTAAAAAATAAGAATGAAGTGGTTAAACTTAATACAACCATCACTCCGAAATTCTTAAGTGATTTGCGCAACAGTTCCACATCATTAATCCCTAAAGACAATCCCATCCCTAGTATAGGTCCCATTAACGGAGAAATCAACATGGCTCCAATAACAACAGCCGTTGAACTTGTATTAAGTCCAGTTGAAGCAATTAAAATAGAAAAAATCAAAACCCAAGCATTCTGTCCTTTCATATCCACACCGGCTTTAATATCTTCGATAGTAGCCTTTCGATCAGTATCTTTAGAAATGTCAAAAATTTCTTTGACCAATGCTTTTAGACTAGCTAAAAAGGAAATTTCAGGGGCTTGTTGCTTTTGTTCTTGATTTTTATCTTCCATTAATTATTTATTTTTGAAACAATCTGTTTGATGTCTTGTTCTTTACATTTTGGATAAATCAACAAAACATCATCTTTATCTACTATAATATAATCATCTAAACCATCAACAACTACTAGCTTTTTTCCCTCAGCTCGGATGATATTGTTTGAAGAATTTTCTAAAATAACCGTTGCATTGACAACTGCATTATTATTAGAATCCTTTACTAACTTTTCATGAAGCGATCCCCAAGTTCCTAAATCATTCCAATCAAAACTAGCTTCCAGCACAAAAACATTTTTAGCCCGTTCTAGAACAGCATAATCTATCGAGATATTCTCTGCCATTCTGTAATTTTCTGCTATAAATTGCTTTTCATCAGATGTTTGATAAAAATCATAACCACTCATAAACAACTGATACATGGTTGGCTTAAACTTCTTAAAAGCATTTTCAATAGATTGTACACTCCAAATAAAAATACCTGCATTCCAAAGAAAATTACCACTTTCTAAAAACTTATTAGCCGTTTCGTAATCCGGTTTTTCTCTGAACTGAACAACTTTTTTTACTGCTTTTACATCTTCTTTATTATATTCAATATATCCAAAACCTGTATTTGCAAAAGTAGGTTTAATTCCTAAAGTTACTAAAGAATCATTCGTTTTACAAAACTGAAAGGCTTCTTCTACATTTTTAGCAAATGAAATTTCATCTTCAATCCAATGGTCAGAAGGTGCTACTATCATTAAAGCATTTGGATTTTTCTTTTTAATTTTTAAGGATGCATATAAAATACAAGGTGCTGTATTTCGCATCATGGGTTCTAAAACCAACTGTTCAGGTTTTAATTCTGGTAATTGGGTTAAAACAATATCATTATATTTTTCATTGGTTAAAACCAAAATATTCTCTACCGGAATTACTTTACTCAATCTTGAAAAGGTTTTTTGAAGTAACGTAACGCCAGTCCCTAACATATCGTGAAACTGTTTCGGAAATTCTGTTGTACTGACAGGCCAAAATCGAGACCCAACGCCTCCGGCCATAATTATAGCATAATAATTCTTATTCATATATACTTTGTCTGCTAAGGTTCAAAAATACTAAGTTTTTTCCAAATATTTAAGATATTAAAGGTTAAGTCTGGGTTATTTGAGCCCGAATGCTTCTTAAAAAGTAAGTTGTTCCACTTCTGCATTGGGTTGAAACAAATAAACCCGACCTGTTTTCAGTTCTATGCATTCGTAACGTTTTACTCGAAGTGCAATTTTTTTGAATACTTTACCGTTATGGATTCTAAAATTAGCTCCATAAGGCAATTCAAAAACATACACTTTATCCGATTGTTCTTTAATATCAAATTGCTTTAAAGCTAAACTCAAGGTCGCATCCGTATCGCTACTTGCTTTAGGATTTTTAAAGTGACGCGCTAAAAGAGGCAATAATTGATTCGGAAAAATTTCAGGTCGGATAAAAGGAATCATCAACTGCTGAAAAGTATATTTCCATTCGTTCCCATGCGGTTTAATCATCCGCCCATACTTTTCAAAAGCGACTAAATGCGCAATTTCATGAATCAGCGTCATTAAAAAGCGATACTTGTTTAAACTCGCATTAACCGTGATCAAATGATACCCATCGGAGTTTTTACGATAATCTCCATGACGTGTTACCCTGTCGTTCACTATTTTTAAATGCACATGATGCATTTTTATCAGTTCAAAACAAGGAAGAACAGCGTGTTCAGGCAAATATTTCGATAAAACTTCACTCAAAATTAAGGTGTTGTTGAAGAAACTTGTAATACTTTACCATTGTAATATTTATTTCCGGTTAAAGCAAAATTATAAATATAATCGGCCATCTCTTTTGCAGAAATAGGTGCTTCATACCCGGGAAAAGCTTCTTGCAACATTTCGGTTTGCACCGCACCTAACGCCAAAACATTAAAAGCTATTTCTTTCTCTTTATATTCTTCTGCTAAAAGTTCTGAAAGTGTAATTACAGCACCTTTGCTTGAACTATAAGCCGCTAAGCCCGGAAACTTCATACTCCCTTGAATTCCTCCCATTGAACTAATAGTAACCACATGACTCCCTTTTTGCATCAATGGAATACAAATTTGAGTTAAGGCTGCCACTGCAAAAACATTGACTTGGTATACTTTCAAAAAATCAGCAGAACTTATTTGCTCAAAAGGTTTATTGACTAAACTTCCTGCATTATTAATTAAAACATCCACTTTGCCACTCCATGATTCTTGGATAAATTTTGCTACTTGTTCCAAATCTTTCTCTGCCGAAATGTCAATCGACAAACACGTTATATTTTGATTTTCGATTAATGCTTGAGGTATTTTTCTTGAAATAGCTAAAACTTGGTACCCGGAATTAGCAAATTGTAATGCCATTTCGTAGCCAATTCCGCGAGAAGTTCCTGTAATGATGATATTTTTCATCTTAATTCTGTTTTGGGTAAAGGTAAAAAATAAAAAAATCCCAAGAAAATCTTGGGATTTATATCTTAACTCATTAAAAATTAAGCCAACATAGTCACAGGATTTTCCATGTACGCTTTAAGCGTCTGAAGGAATTGAGCTCCTGTAGCTCCGTCTACAGTTCTGTGATCGCAAGCAAGTGTTACTGTCATTGTATTACCTACAACAATTTGACCATTTTTAACTACTGGTTTTTCAATAATTGCACCAACCGACAAAATAGCTGAATTCGGTTGGTTAATAATTGACGTAAACGATTGGATTCCGAACATTCCTAAATTAGAAATTGTGAATGTACTTCCTTCCATTTCAGCCGGCTGAATTTTTTTAGCTTTTGCTCTTACAGCCATATCTTTTACTGAAGCCCCAATTTGAGATAACGTCATTTGATCTGTAAATTTCAATACAGGAACAACCAATCCGTCCTCAACTGCTACTGCAACACCAACATGCACATGGTGGTTTAAAACCATAACATCATCTTTCCATTGAGAATTCACTTGCGGGTGTTTTTTCAATGCCATAGCACAAGCTTTCACTACCATATCATTGAAAGACACTTTAGTATCCGGCAATGTATTAATCATAGCACGTGAAGCCATTGCGTTATCCATATCTAACTCAATCGTTAAATAATAGTGAGGTGCTGTAAATTTAGACTCAGCCAAACGACGTGCAATAGTTTTACGCATTTGAGAATTTTTCAATTCTTCGCGATATTCTTCTCCAGCAGGAACGAATGGTTTTACCGCCACCACAGCTTGAGTTGCCGAAGTTGTTTCTTGAGTTGGAATTGAAACTGCAGAAGGCGTAAAGTTCTCAACGTCACTTTTCACAATTCTTCCGTTTTCGCCAGTTCCTTTAACTTGTGCCAAGTTAATTCCTTTTTCTTCAGCAATTTTTTTAGCTAATGGAGATGCTAAAATTCTACCTGTTTCATTACTCACAAATTCAGCAGGAGTTGAAGCACTTGGAGTTGAAGCAGCGACTGTTTTAGTTTCTTCTTTAGGAGCCTCTTCAGATGTACCACCTACTTTAAAATTAGCCACTACATCAGAAACATCAGTTCCGGCAGGACCTAAAATGGCTAAAATAGCGTCAACCGGAGCAGTTTCTCCTTCTTGAACACCAATATATAACAAAGTACCTGCATTGAAAGATTCAAACTCCATCGTAGCTTTATCTGTTTCAATTTCGGCTAAAATATCTCCTTCTTTAACAGCGTCACCTACTTTTTTCAACCAAGAAGCTACTGTTCCTGTTGTCATAGTATCGCTCAAACGAGGCATTGTCACTACCTTTACGCCTGCTGGAATTTCAGCAGAAGCAGTAGGTTTAGCCTCTTCTTTTACTTCAGGAGCGGTTGTTTCTTCAACTTTAGCGGCAGATGCTCCTTGGTTTAAATATTGACTAATATCTTCACCTTCGTTACCAATAATTGCTAAAAGCGAATCAACCGGAGCTGTTTCTCCTTCTTTAATACCGATATATAATAAAGTACCCGCATTGAAAGACTCAAACTCCATTGTAGCTTTGTCCGTTTCAATTTCGGCTAAAATATCTCCTTCTTTAATTTTATCTCCAACTTTTTTAAGCCATGTCGCTACGGTACCTTCTGTCATAGTATCGCTTAAACGAGGCATTGTTACTACTGTTGCCATATTGCTTATAATTTATGAGGTAAAAATGGATAATTCTCTTGTTCGTATACTACGTCATACATTACATTTAAGTCCGGATATGGAGATTCTTCGGCGAATTTCTCACATTCAGCCACTAAATCAGAAACTCTTTGATCGATAGCTTCGATTTCAGCTTCAGTAACATAATTATTTTCTTTGATAATATCAAGAACTTGAGTAATTGGATCAATTTTTTTGTATTCTTCTACCTCTTCTTTTGTTCTATAATGTTGTGCATCAGACATTGAATGTCCTCTGTAACGATATGTTTTTAACTCTAAGAAAGTTGGTCCGTCTCCGCGACGTGCTCTTTCGATAGCTTCGCTCATGGCTTCTGCTACTTTAATAGGATTCATTCCATCAACTGGTCCACATGGCATTTCGTATCCTAAACCTAATTTCCAAACATCGGTATGATTAGCAGTCCTTTCTACAGAAGTACCCATTGCATATCCATTGTTCTCTACAATAAATACTACAGGTAATTTCCAGTTCATTGCCATATTAAATGTTTCGTGTAATGAACCTTGACGAGCAGCACCATCTCCGAAATACGTTAGCGTTACACCTCCTGTATTGAAATATTTATCTGCGAAAGCAAGTCCAGCACCAAGAGGAATTTGTCCTCCAACAATTCCGTGACCTCCGTAAAACCCATGTTCTTTAGAAAAAATATGCATTGAACCACCTAATCCTTGAGAAGTTCCCGTAGCTTTACCTAAAAGTTCTGCCATAACTCTACGAGGATCAACCCCCATACCTATTGGCTGAACGTGATTACGATAAGCTGTAATCATCTTATCTTTAGACAAATCCATAGCATGTAAAGCTCCAGCTAAAACGGCTTCTTGTCCATTATATAAGTGAAGAAATCCTCTTACTTTTTGTTGGATATACAATGCAGCAAGTTTGTCCTCGAACTTTCTCCAAAACTGCATGTCTTCATACCACTTAAGGTAAACTTCTTTTGTGATTGGTTTCATTTTTGATTTGTTTGTTAATTTTGTTTTTAAACCTAAAAATCCCAAAGTAGAAATTTTAGTAATAGCAAAAATACTATTTCAATAAATATGGAAAAAATTAATTCCAAAGAAATTAACCTTTTTTATTTATAAAATCACATTTTTTTCTACGAAAACGTTATAGATATTTTTTATCAAACAATAATGGTAATAAATTTTTCAATGAATTTGACTTATAAATTTCTCCCGTTGCTCCCATGAAAAATATTTCTATATCTGAGTTTTGCTTGATTTCATATTCAGCAATAGACTGCCTGCAAGCACCGCAAGGCGGAATAGGGTCAGAAAGCTCTTTATCTTGTGGTGACGCTGAGATAAATAGCTTTTGAACTATTGCATCAGGATAATTTGCTCCTGCATAAAAAATAGCAACGCGTTCAGCACATAATCCTGAAGGATAAGCTGCATTTTCCTGATTACTTCCTGTAATTATTTCTCCGTTATCTAAGAGTAACGCCACTCCTACCTGAAATTTTGAATAAGGAGCATAAGCCCCTCTTCTAATTTCCTGAGCTTTAATCATTAATTCCCTATCAAAAACACTCAATTCATCAATAGATGAAAAAACTGTAAAGTTGGTTGTAACTGAAATTTGTTTCATAATTGAGGAAAAAAAATCCAAACTCTGCAAAGAATTTGGATTTTAATTTAATTAGTTCTTATTATTATAATTCGTCGTATTTATCACCAAAATTAAACGTCAAAGAGAATCGCAATGTATTTTCTAACGGGTTTCTAACTTTTGATGCAGAGAATAAATACGATACATCTATTTTTACAATGTTGTATTTAAATCCTGCTCCTAAAGTAAAATACTTTCTTGCTCCTTTTTGCTCACTTTCATGAAAATATCCGGTTCTTAACGCAAATGAATCTTGATAATTATATTCTGCACCTAACGCCCATGTAAATTCTTTTAATTCTTCTGATAAGCCACCGGGAGCATCATTAAATGATTTGAACATACCGCTAACCCAACCTTGAGAATTATAATCCGCCATTGCCTGTTGATAATCTGTTGAATTAATCACTCCATCACCATTTAAATCTGTATCATTAGCCGGAGGAGTTGGCACCATTAATTTAGTTACTTCACCTGTAACGGATACTTTATTATAATCATCAAAAATAAAATCAAATCCTGCACCTAAACGTAAGTTTGCCGGTAAAAAATTTGCATTCTCATCTATTCCATCATTATTATAATTGATTTTCGGCCCCATATTTTGCAAATTAAAACCTGCTCTCCAACGACCATTGAAATCATCATACGCAATTTCTTCTGACTGATAATACCCTGCAACATCAACTGCGAAAGAAGATGCCGGAGATGAATCATTGGTTCCGTCATTGATTTTTAAATTGGAACGAATATAACGCCCGCCAACAGCCATAGAAAAACGTTCGCTTAATTTTAAGGAATACGAACCATCTAAAGCAAATTCATTCGGACTTACATTAGTGGTTGGATTCCCACTATTATCTGTCAATTGTATATCTCCTAAACCAAAATAACGCAAAGAACCCGCAAAAGCACTTTGTTCATTAATTCTGTTGTAATACGTTAACTGCCCCAATGAAATATCATTAGCGATACTTGCTAAATACGGCGTATAGCTTAAAGAAAAACCTTGTTTATCTAAAGAGAAAGCATATTTCGCAGGATTATATTGTTGAGAATAAGCATCTGCAGATGTTGCAACCCCCATGTCTCCCATACCTGCAGAACGAGCATCAGCAGCAATTAATAAAAACGGAACTCCAGTGGTTATAACACGCTCTTGTGCTTGTATGAATTGTGTAGTAATAATTAAAGTTAATACTAATGCAATTTTTTTCATTATAACAATTTATTAAGTTGACAAATATACTATTTTATTACAGGATTACAAGTTTCTCGTATTTTTCCTTCTTACTTCCCGTTGTTGTTGATTTAACGGTTAGCTTATAGACATAAACTCCTTTACCTATTTTATCTCCGAAATCATCTCTTCCATCCCATTTTATCTCACGACACAAGAACCCGTCTGTAATTACTTGTTGATTTATTGTTTTTACTAATTTCCCGGTAATCGTTAAAATCTGAACTTGAACATCTAATGACTCTAACGGCATATTGTGAGTAAACCAAAATTCAGTATAACTTACAAAAGGATTAGGGTAATTCAACACTCTTTCAATTCGCAATCCTTCATCCGAACAGACCGCATTAAATTGAATCTCCATAGTAACCAAATTATTATACACATCCCATGCCTTAACCAAAACCGTATGTATTCCTGCTTCTAAATCTCGGAAAGGAAAGCGAATAATCCCTTTGGTAAAATCATCTAATTCTGTTTCGTAATAATCATTTAGCACATAAGGATTTTCCTCATCTCCATCTAATATTGCTACTATATCGTGTCCAATCCCACTTGCCGTATTAATTCCATTTTCATCTTCCAACTTAACAATAAGGATAGGAGAACAATTCGTTATCTCTCCGGAGACAAAACTTTCATCGTTCATATACAGACTAATTGTTGGCGGAGTAGAATCTGCCGAAGCGTTTTCGTTTACACCTCCAACCTGTATTGACAGATCATACCCTGTTTGATCCTGCAAATCAGGCGATTCACTTTTAGCATAAAAACTAATCTTTCCATTACCTAAAGGTATTCGAATATCTTGAGGAACCACAAAACTAATTTCAAACTTACCGGCATTAACAGATGCATTTCCTCTAAAAATAGTTTCCCCTAAAGTTGTAAAATCCATTTTTATCAATTGCCCTTCAGCAAAATGCACCCCGTTAATAGTTATTCCGTTTGGACCAGGAGCAACAACTCCATTATTCGCTAATGTTGACCTATTAATGTTTTTATCAAAAATTTGTATCGCTACATCTCCATTATACCCGGACATCAAAACATTATTTTCATCCACCACTTCACCTTCTACTTTCATTAAATCTAATGCTCTAAAAGGAGGTAATATCTGCGAAACCGGCACATCATTAACTTTAGTTAAAACCACTTTCGGTTTAGGTATTGCTAATTGCAAAGCAGGATCTCCGATACAAAAAACCACTCTTCTATTATCTGAACCCGTTCTAATTTTAGTTAAACGTAACGCCTCTCCAACAGCCGGATAATCATAAGTTCCGAAAGCATATAAATCCTCATTCAAATAATTATTCATTATCAATCCTGTCGTAACTCCGATTTGCCTAGTTGTTGCTATTAAAGAAACCGCTCCTCCTTTAGTATTCCAATACATGTATTCCCCACCAGTAGGTTTACCAGGATCATCAAAACGAGTAAATTCACAAGTTATTGTAATAAATAGCGGATAACGGTATTGATTATTCAAATTTTGAGCATCTAATTTTTCGAACAATCTTTCCTTTGCTAAAAACTCTTCACTTCCGTGTCCATAATAATTAAACACTAACGCACCTATATCGAACATATTTAAAAAATCTGCTTTTGCCTCCGGATAACGTTCACCTCCTGCAGCAACTTGCTGAACGTAAGCGTCTGAATGTATTTTTTTTACATTCACAAAAGGTTTTTGCGCCACCAACTCATCTGCTAACTCATTTAAATTAAATTGAAGCTGCACATCAGTTTGATTATCAGCATCATCCGAATAGATCACATAACTATTACGCCAACGACCATAAGACGACACATTATAATACTCTTTTATTTTATTTATCATTTCCTGAGCCTGAGAAACAGAAGAAACTAACATTCTCCCTACCGCAATATCAATCCCATCATAACTCAACAACATCTGCCCTTCACCATCATCCATTAACCCATAAAAATCATCAGACATAAAAGAACTGTAAAGCGAAAAATTAGAACTATTATTCACCTCAGAAGCATTAGGATTAAATCCATGAAAGACAGGAACAATATTATTATTCCCCGAAACTCTATCTTTATAATCATAAGATGCATCTCCAAAAAGATTGACATACTTTATTCGATTCTCTGATGATGAAGCATTCTGATAAACGTATCGAATAAAATTACGAATAGCAGCTATATCTTTTTTCCCAGAACCAAACTCTTGATAAATACTCTCCAATGTAACGACCTTAGTATTCAAACCTGAATTCAAACTATGGAAACTGGCCAATGTTTCAGCCTGAGAAGCCAAAAAGACCGGAGTAATAATAACATAATCCACATCTTCAAAACCACCCTGAACATTCCTAAAAATCGTTCCTTTTAAATTTTGATTCAAAACAACACTATTCGATTCTTTTAAAGGAGTATAATAATCAGAAGACACAACTGCCATATATTTTTTCTCACTACCAAGACTTACTTTAAATGAAAAATTATTCTGCCCATTATTAGGATAATTCTTCACATTAAAAATATCTGTCACATCCCAAATCTGACCTACTGTTGATGCGTTTGTCAGAATATATTCCCCTATACCTATATTAGTTGCCTCATCTTCATTAAAAAAAGAAAACTGCTGTCCATAGCCTTGCAATCCGCAAACTCCTTTTATCCTAATAAAGTCCAAAAAGCCATTAGAGGAGGGCACTCCTCCATTATTATACGTTAATCCTATATTTATATCAGACGACGAAGATGTAAAAGTCCCATTATAGACATTTTCATATCCTTGCACGCCTCCACTAGCTTGCAAAGAAAGAAAACTAACATTCCCTAAAGTTTGTCCATTTGCTTTTACCTCAAAAGAAGAGCTCCCATAAGATTGTGATGCCAAATTAATTTTAAGAGTCAATGGCATTGTCGTAATTAGATTTGGAAAACTAAAATTAAAACTCTGGCTATTTGTTGATCTAAAATCTTCACCATACCACCTTCTCCCAATTTTTCCGGGATTCACCAAATCTTTTTCATAAACTTGAACATTGTGATAATTAGAAAACTGAACAGAAGCACTACCTGAAGGCTGTACAGCTTGCTGAATTCGCTTCCCAGAGCCTCCATAACTTGTAACATAATAATATGATTTATCATCATACAAATTAACACTTGTTAAACTCTCTTCATTCCACACATCCACTCCTTCTGCGTAAAAGAGAATATAGTCCTCTTCATTAAAAACTCCATCATCTTCACCAATAATTTGTATCGCATTCTCTTTTATATCCATCACATAATCCGAAACATTCTGCAATTGAAGCATTCGCCCTCCGTTCCCAAAGATTTTTATATTCCTAGGATCTACATTAGTATCAAACCCTAAACTTTGTAAAAAAGACTTTGTTATTTTATAAACTCCTGATTTTTCTACATAAAAGCGATGCCAACTCCCATTAGCTAAAACAGAATTAGAAATTTGATTAATTGCTGAATAATTAACCACTTTAGCACTTGATGAAGCACTTTGATAAGAAAACGTAACAGATTTAACTCTTTTATATTGCCTTCCTTCTTTTAAAATCGGAGAGAACGAAATAACTATTTTCTTTTGATCCCTCACCATTGCATTCTCTACTTTCGAATCAATCGAAGCAGATAACTTTGTCTTATCCAAATCTCCTAAATCTTGTTCCGAAATATCCTCAGTAATCAGAGAAACAATAGACAAAGACGACACATTAGCTGCGTTGGAAACATCCAATACTGATCGCGAAAAAATAACCCTTTCCGAAATAGACACGTCAAAAGTTCCTCCTTTAAAAACAGGATATTTAAACGTAAACTCGTCGTTTTTTGAATACGTTTCCATCCCATTCCACTCCAAATTTATAGTCACATTATTTTGCGAAATGGCTGAAACAGTTAAAAAAAGTAAAAGAATGGCAATTTTTTTCATCTTAGGATACAACGCTAAATCAACTTATATATTACAAAGAGAAAAAAATATTTTATCTTTTACTAACAATTACAATAAATTTTACCTTAAAGCGTTATCTTTATTATAGTTTTAACAAAATTTTATTTTTTTTTAGTTTTTTTTTAAATCGTGTTGCATTTTAATACATTATTATTATCTTGCGTCACTAAAATTATTACCTACTAAAGTATGAAAATTAATAGTATGAAGACTTTAAAATTGCTAGTTGCTTTGTCAGTAGCGTTAGGTGTAGCTAGCTGTAGCAAAAATTCAGGAACCAAAGGTGGTTCTAGAGCTACAGGTTGGAAGATTAATGACAAAAACGGCGGATTTCAGTACAACACTAAGTACAAAAAACAACAAACTCCACCAGGCATGGTACCTGTAGAAGGCGGTACTTTTACTATGGGTAAAGTTGAAGATGATCCAATGCACGACTGGAACAACACCCCGTCCCAACAGCACGTTCAGTCTTTCTTCATGGACGAAACTGAAGTTACCAATGTAATGTATACAGAATATTTATTCTGGCTAAAAACAGTTTACCCTCCTACTGAAGAAAACTATAAAAATATTTACACAGGTGCTTTACCTGATACTTTGGTTTGGAGAAACCGTTTAGGCTACAATGAAACGATGACTAACAACTACTTAAGACACCCGGCTTATGCAGAGTACCCAGTAGTAGGTGTTAACTGGATTCAAGCTGTTGAATTCAGCAAATGGAGAACTGACCGTGTTAACGAAAACATCTTAGAACAAAGTGGTTACTTGAAAAAAGATGCTAAAGTTAAAGATGTATCTGCAGAGTCTACATTCAGTACTGAAACGTACTTAGCAGCTCCTAGTAAAACTTTTGGTGGAAATGAAGAGTTAGTCTTAAGAAAAGAGATGAATGCTAGCGGAAGAAAAGAAGCAGCGGATACCGCTAAAAATGTATATGCTCAAAGAAGTTCCGGTTTAATTTTACCAGAATACAGACTTCCTACTGAAGCTGAATGGGAATATGCTGCTGTTGCTTTAGTTGGAAACAGAGAATACAACCTTTATAAAGGTCAAAAGAAATACCCTTGGGGCGGACAATATACTCGTTCTGGAAAAAGACAATACAGAGGAGACCAATTGGCTAACTTCAAACAAGGAAAAGGTGATTACGGCGGAGTTGCAGGATGGTCTGATGACGGTGCTGACATCACTAGTAAAGTAAAAAGCTACCCTCCAAATGATTTTGGTCTATATGACATGGCCGGTAACGTAGCTGAATGGGTTGCTGACGTTTACAGACCTACAGTAGATGATGAAGCGAACGACTTCAACTACTATAGAGGTAACGTTTATATGAAAAATAAAATTGGTGAAGACGGAACTACAGAAGTTGTAACAGCTGACAACATTACTTATGATACTTTAAGTAATGGTAAAGTAATGGCAAGAAACCTACCTGGTCAAATTGCTCAAGTTCCGGTTGACGATAATGAAACATATTTAAGAACTCAATTCTCTACTTCTGACAACAGAAACTATAGAGATGGTGATAGATCATCTACAAGATATTTTGATTTTGGTTCTTCTGAAGACGGAGAAGGAAATGAAGACAAATACAAAATGTATGAGTCTCCTCAACACAAAATTGAAGTGGATAGCGCTGGAGTTATGATTAAAAAGTATGACAAAACCGACATGAAAGAAGGTAAACGTACTACTTTAGTTGATGACAACGTAAGAGTTTACAAAGGTGGTTCTTGGAGAGATAGAGCATACTGGTTAGATCCGGCTTCAAGAAGATATTTCCCTCAAGATATGGCAACTGACTACATTGGTTTCAGATGTGCAATGTCTAAAGTTGGACCTAAGTCTAACAAAAAGACACCAAGAGGAAATCCTAAATTTTAATTTTCACATACTTTATACCAAAAGCCCTTTCAATTGAAAGGGCTTTTTTAGTATATTCGCTCTATGAAAATAGATCAAATACATAGCCTTTTCTTAACCACTACAGGTGTGAGCACAGACACTCGTGCTATTCAAGAAAATTCATTTTTCGTTGCTCTTAAAGGAGAAAATTTTGATGCAAATACGTTTGCAAAAGAAGCACTCAACAAAGGAGCAAGCTATGTTATTATTGACAACAAAGAGTACTATTTAAACAAAAGAACAATTCTTGTCGAAGATAGTCTAATTGCACTTCAAGAATTAGCAAAATATCATCGTAGTTTTTTAGGAACTACAATTTTAGCACTGACCGGTAGTAATGGTAAGACTACTACAAAAGAATTATTCAACGCCATTCTTTCGCAAAAATTTAAAACCATTGCCACTATTGGAAATTTAAACAATCATATTGGCGTTCCTCTCACACTTCTTCGTTTAACAAAAGAAACCGAATTAGGAATTATAGAAATGGGAGCTAATCATCAAAAAGAAATCGAATTGCTTTGCTCCATTACTCAACCTGACTTCGGTTACATCACTAATTTCGGGAAAGCGCATTTAGAAGGTTTTGGCGGAGTTGAGGGGGTTATCAAAGGTAAAAGCGAACTTTACACTTATCTTTCCGATCATCAAAAAATGGCATTCATCAATTGGGACGACCCAATTCAAAGAGAAAAAAGCCAAGCTTTTGCACACTTCACTTTTTCTAATGCTGACAAGAATACTGATCTTTTCTTCGACACCATTGAAGCCAATCCGTTTGCTAAAGTTTCTTTCCAAGATACAGAAATCCAATCCAATTTAATTGGTATTTACAATACCACGAATATTTGTGCTGCTATTTCAGCCGGAAAATATTTTGGTATCAATAATAAAACCATTAAAGCGGCAATTGAAAATTATATTCCAACGAATAATCGTTCTCAGATAATTGAGCGAGAAAATTGCAAAATTATTTTAGATGCTTACAATGCCAACCCGAGTAGTATGCAAGCAGCACTCACGAATTTCTTTCAATTAGAGAACCTAAAAAAAATAGCCGTTTTAGGAGACATGTTCGAATTAGGTTCTGAGAGTTCAGAAGAACATCAAAAAATTGTAAGCTATTGTCTAGAACATCCCCAAGTCGAATTTTATTTTGTTGGAAAAGCATTCTTTGAACACCAAGTAAACTCCACTCACATTCATTTTTTTGAGACTTTTGAAGATTTGACTCCTTCTATTAAAAACATCCAATCAAAAGACACATTGATTTTAATCAAAGGATCAAGAGGTATGAAATTGGAGAGAGTTTTAGATTTAATCTAGCCCAATCTACATTATGAAACTTAAAATGAAATGGTACAGAAGAGCGGTGTTTTTAAACCGAAGAAAAGCTTTAATCATTGCTTTGACTCTTCTAATCACACTGTTTTTACTTATACTTTCCTTTCGAAATTCATTTTTAGAACAGGCGGTAAAAAAAGCACAATTTAAGCTCAAAAGAGACTACAATAGTGAGTTAACACTTAAAGAAGCACATTTCACCAGTTTAACCGAAGTTGAATTACTTGATCTGAATTTAATTCCTATAAAAAAAGACACTCTTTTCTCTGCAGAATCGGTTCGTGTTAAAATCAACTTTCTACCGCTTTTGACCGGAACCATACAAATCAATTCTTTAGAACTTAAAAATAGCTCTATTGCTTTGATTAAAAATAAATACGGAACCAATTACGAAGATTTTCTTAAAAGAAAGCAAGAAGAAAACGAAGGAGAACAAGAGAAAACCAATTATGCTTTTTTAGCAGAACGTATTACTAACACACTTCTTAATTTTCTTCCTGAAAAAATGGAAGTCCAAAATCTCAACATAAAAGTTCAAGATTTCTCAAATTACGTTTCTGTTTTTGTCCCTAAAATCCACTTTTCAGATCATAAATTTGACTTTGAAACGAAAATTAAAACCGAAAATTCCGTTCAAAATTGGGCGCTGAAGGGAACAGCTAATCCACGAAAAAGAAATGGAACTATTGAGTTAAGTGCAAAAAATGATTCGGTAGTAAAAATTCCTCTTTTGGCAGAAAAAATAGGTTTGAAAACCCAATTCAAGAAAGCTACTTTCGAAATCTATAAAATGGAATTGGAAGATGATGATTTTCACATTGAAGGTAAAACTTCTACGGAAAACTTATTAGTCAATCATCCCAAAATTGCACCTAAAGATGTTACTATACAAAATTCGTCTATAGAATATCACACGATTATTCAAAACCGAGCTATCGTTTTAGACAGTAGTTCTACGATAAACATCGAAAAATTAAAAATCAACCCTTATCTAAAACTTATTAAAGACAAAGACACCACAGTTGCAGCGAGTATTTATATACCAAAGATAAAAGCTCAAGATTTTGTTAATTCGCTACCAAAAGGTCTATTTTCACAACTTGAAGGTTTAGAAGCCGAGGGAAGTTTTGAATATAAACTTCATTTTGGTTATTCAACATCAACTCCTGATAATATATTGTTAGACAGTAAATTAACTAACTATAAACTAAAAGTTACGCGTTTTGGCAATGCCAATCTTTTAAAATTAAATGGAGAATTCATCTATCAACCTATTGAAAACGGCATTCCGCAAACACCATTTTTAATTGGAGCCAGCAATCCCAATTATATTCCACTTAGTGAAATTTCGCCCTATTTACAAAAATGCGTACTTACCTCAGAAGATCCGTTTTTCTTCTACCATAAAGGTTTTGAGCCCGATGCATTTAAACAATCCATCTTAAAAAACATCAAAACCAAAAAATTCACTCGAGGTGCCAGCACTATCAGTATGCAATTGGTTAAAAATATTTTTCTAACGAAAGAAAAAACAATCGCCCGAAAAGCAGAAGAAATTATTTTGGTTTATATCCTGGAAAACAATACGTTTATCAGCAAGGAAAGAATGTTAGAAATTTACTTTAATATTATTGAATGGGGACCAAAAGTGTACGGAATCCAACAAGCCTCACAATTCTATTTCAATAAATCGGCAAAAGATCTAACACTTGAAGAGTGTTTGTACTTAACTTCAATTGTTCCGAAACCTAAAAAATTCATTTGGCAATTTGATGCCTATGGAAATTTAAGAGATCACGTTTTGAAACGCAATCATTTTATTGAAAGCGTCATGTTAAAACGCAATTTAATTACGCCAGAAGACACTTTAATTAGAACACCTTTTAGCATTCAAGGTCCGGCTAAGAATTATCTCAAAATCACAGCCATTGATTCTACTATGGTAGACAGCATTACTAAAATCACTCCAATTTTAGAAGATTAATTTTATAAAAAAGCGGTTCAAAAGAACCGCTTTTCATTCTTTATTAAGGTGCCGGATTCGGAATTAAATCATGAACCGCATTGATCTCAGCAATAATCTCTTCAGATAAAACCAAATCAAAAGCTGCAAAATTCTCTTTTAATTGTTCCATTGTGGTTGCTCCGATAATTGTTGAAGTCACAAACGGTTGTTCTTTTACAAAAGCAATTGCCATTTTAGAAAGCGTTAAATTGTGTTTTTGTGCAATCTCCTGATATTTCGCCGTAGCTTTATAACAATTCTCACTTGTATAACGGGTAAATTGCGGAAATAAGCTAATACGTGAATTAGGTTCAATCCCATTTAAATGCTTCCCGGATAAAAATCCGAAACCTAATGGAGAATAAGCCAACAAGCCAACTTCTTCGCGTAAGGCAATTTCAGACAAACCAACTTCAAATAATCTATTCAGTAACGAATACGGATTTTGAATGGTTGCAATTCTTGGTAAACCGTGTTTTTCGCTTTCCATTAAATAGCGCATCACACCCCAAGGATTTTCATTTGAAACACCAATGTGACGAATTTTTCCTTCTTTGATTAAACCGTCAAATGTTTGCAACACATCCAAAATACTATCTTGCCATTGACGAT
This sequence comes from Flavobacterium sp. U410, assembly GCF_053570605.1. Classification (NCBI taxonomy): domain Bacteria; kingdom Pseudomonadati; phylum Bacteroidota; class Flavobacteriia; order Flavobacteriales; family Flavobacteriaceae; genus Flavobacterium; species Flavobacterium sp. U410. The sequence goes on along the minus strand of NZ_JBSEFI010000002.1, from coordinate 28,430 downwards.
CAATGTCTGCAATTCCGCGTTTACCAAACATATTCATTACACGTTCTGGCCAATGCATTTGGTACAAATCAATATAATCGGTTTGCAAATTTTTTAAACTATTTTCAACTGCAGCGTGAATATTTTGTTTAGAAAAAGATAATGGCTGACGAATATAATCCATGCCTCTATTAGGTCCGGCAATTTTAGTAGCAATTACCAACTCATCCCTTTTTCCGGTCTTTTTTAACCATGAACCGATATAACGTTCAGTACTTCCTAAAGTTTCCTGACGAGCAGCTATAGGATACATTTCGGCAGTATCAATAAAGTTTACTCCGTTATCGGTAACAAAACTCAATTGCTCATGCGCTTCTTGTTCGGTATTTTGTTCGCCAAAGGTCATAGTTCCCATACAAACCGTACTCACTTTGATATCAGTTCTTGGTAAAGTTGTATATTTCATTTCAATTTTCATTTAAGTTGTCCAAATTTACGAAGTTTAAAAACAAAAAAGGTCTAAACACAAATGGTTCAGACCTTTTTAACGAAGACTTAAGAAATCTTAAATTTCATTCATCAATTTTGTGATCTCATCTAACTTAGGCGTCAAGATGATTTCGATACGTCTATTTTTAGCTTTACCATCAGCTGTTTCATTAGTGGCCAATGGCGCAAACTCACCTCTTCCGGCAGCCGTTAAATTCTTTTTATCAATACCTTTGTTTTCTGATAAGATATTTACAATAGCTGTTGCTCTTTTGGTTGACAAATCCCAGTTATTTTCAACACCACCACCGATTGTTCCGGTGATTTTATCATTATCCGTATGCCCTTCAATTAAAACGGAAATATCAGGATTATCAGCTAGAACTGTTCCCAAAGCTTTTACCGCTTTACGACCTTCTGTTCCTACTGTCCAGCTACCCGATTCAAACAACAATTTGTTTTCCATAGAAACGTACACTTTTCCGTTTCTGTGTTCTACGGTTAACCCTTTCCCTTCAAAAGCATTTAAAGCTTTAGATAAGGTTTCTTTTAATTTAGCCATAGCTGCTTCTTTGTCAGCCATCATTTTTTCCAATTCAGCTAAACGCGTAGAGGAAGCTTCTAAATCCGATTTTAATTTATTTAAACGTTCTTGTTCTGCATTTAAAGCTTTCTCTTTAGCTTCTAATTCTGCTAACAATTCGCGATTTTTTTTCATGTTGCTTTCTAAGGCATCATTACTATTTTTCTCTAAAGCAGCATACGATGATTTTAAATTATCAAGATTCTTTTTAGTAGCTGCGTAGTCAGATGCTAATTGATCTCGCTCTGCTTTCAATTTATCAAATTCCGCTTGCAGAGCATTTTTTTCTAAGTCCAATTTACTATTGGCTGCTTGCAAATCTTTGTTTTCATCAGCTAAAGTATTGCGCTCTTTTTTTAAATTAGCGTATTTACTTTCAAGATCTTGGTAGATTTTTTTGGATACGCAAGAAGTAGTCAAACCTAGAACTACTGCTGCTAAGGCAATTCTTCTAATCATTTTATAAATATTTATACTCTTTTATTCTAATTCAACTAGAACCGGACAATGGTCGGAATGATTTGCTTCCGGTAAAATTAAAGCTCTTTTTATTTGATCTCTTAATGGTTCCGCTACCAAACAATAGTCAATTCTCCAACCTTTATTATTGGCTCTGGCATTTGCTCTATAACTCCACCAACTGTAATTGTGCGGTTCTTTGTTTAAGAAACGAAAAGTATCTACAAAACCACTTTTCATAAAACCATCAAGCCAAGCACGTTCTTCGGGTAAAAATCCGGATACTTTTGCATTGCGAATAGGATCGTGAATATCTATAGCTTCGTGACAAATATTGTAATCACCACAAATTACAAGATTAGGGATTTCTTTTTTTAATTGATTAATATACAATTGAAAATCATCCATGTACTGAAATTTATGATCTAAACGATCAATATTGGTTCCGGAAGGCAAATATAAACTCATTACTGAAATATCACCAAAATCGGCACGCAAGTTTCTCCCTTCACTATCCATATATTCAATTCCGGTTCCATAAACCACATTATCCGGCTTCACTTTACTTAAAATAGCGACTCCGCTATATCCTTTTTTTTGTGCCGGAAAATAATATTGAAAAGGATAACCTGCCATTTCGATTTCCATTTTCGGAATCTGATCTTCTGTCGCTTTGATTTCCTGCAAACAAATAACATCGGGATTTGCCTGCTGTAACCAATCTAAAAAACCTTTATTTATTGCAGCTCTAATTCCATTTACATTATAAGAAATAATTTTCATCTTGAACCAAGTATATCAATATTCACCAAAAGTATAAAATTAGCCTGCTTATTCAAATTTTAAGCTATACTTTATTTAGAATTCATTTTTATCTTCATTTCATAATGTTAATTTAATTTTAACCTAATCCTAAAAAAACACTGATAGTCAATAAAATACAAAACAATACAATATTAAATCAAAAATCTTTCGACAAACAAATAAAATTGTGTGTTTTTTTTTACTTTTTATATTAATATTTTTTATTATATTTGTTACAGTCCCAAACGTAAATTACAATTTATCCATCAAACTACAAAACACTACTAATTGAAATATAATGCTATAGAGATATACATTATATTGGTATCTATTGTGGAAATAACATACTGCTAGAAATTTCCTAAAAAGAAATAACACTACTGCTAAAAATGATCTAAATCGTGAAAATTTTTATTTTCACTGAAGGGGGGCTTACAAAAAAATAATCAAAAGCAAAAAAGTATTGTTATGTTTTACTTAGAAAAAGACTACTTCGTTATGAAGAGAAAAGGCAGAACCACTAAACTGCACATCACAGAACTAGAACAGGTTAACATAAAGACGCAGAAGAAATACCACAAAGTATTTTTCTTTATCTTGTATATACTGCTTCTTTTCATTGTGATATTTCTATCTGTTGAAATTGAAATCTATCAAACCGTTGCTTATATAGCAATATTATATTTTTTCATGTTTTACGGACTCAAAGTAAGACAAGATTATCTCGTTGTAAAAGCCAAAGGACATTTAAGAAAGTTTAAAATAAACTATCAAAATGTAAATAGCGTAATTGTATTAATTGAAAAAAGACAACTTGCTAACTATGAAAAACATACTTCTCCAGACATTAGACCTTAATAATAGTAGATATCTATTATTTTTAGGATTGATCTATGCTTTTTTTATAATTTTAAAAAAAGAAAAACACTAATTTTCTTAATCCAAAAAATAATTACTATCAAATTTAAGATATCATAAATTTAAGGATAGATTTAATATTTCAGTAGAATTACTATATTTGTTTTCTTAAAAAAAGAGAATGGGATTAGTAACAGCCAAAGAAGTAGCAAGCGCAATTAATGCCGATAAATATGGTTTTTTAGGAACATTTTCAGGATGGTTACTGATGAAGGTTCTTAAGATTTCTACTCTCAATAAAGTCTACGATAGAAATAAGCACCTAAAGGATATTGAATTTTTAAATGCTATCTTAGATGAGTTTCAGATTAAATTTGAAATTCCTGAAGAAGATTTTAAACGTCTACCTAAAGATGGTGCTTATATTACCATTTCTAACCACCCGCTTGGCGGTATTGATGGAATTTTATTGCTAAAGCTCATGCTGGAAAAAGAGCCTGATTTTAAAATCATTGCCAACTTTTTACTGCATAGAATTGAGCCTATGAAGCCTTATATCATGCCGGTTAATCCTTTTGAGAACCATAAAGATGCTAAATCAAGCGTGGCTGGTATTAAAGAAACTCTTCGTCACCTAGCGGATGGAAAACCATTAGGTATGTTCCCCGCCGGAGAAGTTTCTACTTATAAAGACGGGAAATTAGTTGTTGATAAACCTTGGGAGGAAAGTGCACTCAAAATTATAAAAAAGGCAAGTGTTCCTGTTGTCCCCATTTATTTTCATGCTAAAAACAGTAAACTTTTTTATTTTTTAGCGAATTTGAATGATACATTGCGAACAGCTAAATTACCGAGTGAATTATTAACGCAAAAAGATAGAATAATTAAAGTTCGCATAGGAAAGCCCATTACGGTTGCCGAACAGAATGAACACGAATCAATTGCTGAATATGGGGATTTCTTAAGAAGAAAAACTTATATTCTTTCTAATGCTTTTGAAAGTGAACAAAAATTAATCAACACGCCTTCATTAAAAATAACAAAGCCACCAAAACAGATTGCAAAACCAGCAAATCAAGAACAAATTTTGGAAGAAATGGCTTTCTTGAAAAATGGTGATTACCGATTATTACAGAGCAAGAACTATGAAGTTTTCTTAGTAACTGCTGATAAAATTCCAAATATTCTACATGAAATCGGTCGCCTGCGCGAAATCACTTTTAGAGAAGTTGGCGAAGGAACCAATGAATCTTTAGATCTCGACCAATACGATAAATACTATCATCACATGTTTTTGTGGGATGACGAAACTCAGCAAATTGCCGGTGCTTACCGCATGGGCTTAGGAACCGATATTTATACAAAATATGGTATCGACGGTTTTTATTTACACGAGCTATTCCGTTTTGAACCGGAGTTGTATGATATGATGGGAAAATCTATTGAAATGGGACGTGCTTTTATTTGTAAAGAATACCAACAAAAACCAATGCCTTTATTTTTGCTTTGGAAAGGAATTGTACACACAACATTGCGTTTTCCTGAGCATAAGTATTTAATTGGTGGTGTGAGTATCAGTAACCAATTCTCTGATTTTTCTAAATCGTTGATGATTGAGTTCATGAAATCACATTATTATGATCCTTACATAGCGCAATATGTGAGACCTAAAAAAGAATACAAAGTAAAACTTAAAGATGCTGATAAAGATTTTGTCTTTAATGAGACAGAAGCCGATTTGAATAAGTTTGACAAAATTATTGATGAAGTCGAACCAGGCAATTTGCGTTTACCTGTATTAATTAAAAAATATATTAAACAAAATGCAAGAGTTATTGCATTTAATGTTGATCCTTTGTTTAACAACGCCGTTGACGGTTTAATGTATATCAAAATTTCTGATTTACCGGAAAGCACGGTCAAACCTGTTATGGAAGAATTTCAGGCCGAGTTAGAACGAAAAGAAAAAGGATAACACAAGAACATTAACACTTTTAAATATTTATTTTATGGCGGCAGCTTTATTACTATTCTTTATTTTTTATTTAGCAGTTATTATCTTTTTTATCGGAGCGTATTGGAAAATCTTCGTAAAAGCGGGTAAACCGGGATGGGCTTGCATTATTCCTATTTACAGTGCAATTGTTTTACTTGAAATTATTAAAAAACCGACATGGTGGTTATTCATGTTTTTTATTCCTTTTGTTAATATTTATTATGCAGTTGTAGCAACGAACGAGCTTTCTAAAGCTTTTGGAAAAGACACAGGGTTTACGGTTGGATTAATTCTCTTACCTTTTATTTTTTATCCAATTTTAGGGTATGGTTCAGCAGAATACTTACTTGACAAAGACAACGAATTAAACGAAATTGGGCTTACCCAAGAATAACACAAAAAAAAGAGCTTGAAATTCAAGCTCTTTTTTTGTATTAAAACCAACCTTTTTTACCTACTTGATAGGTATTATAAAAATCTTGATCGGATTTTGTTAAATAAATTATTCCTTCTATAAAAGGTATAATTCCAAGTACTCCACAACTAACAACTGATAATATAATTTGTATTATTCCTTCTTTAGTATAACCTAAAACAAATTTATGAATCCCAATTCCTCCAAATAATAAAGCTAAAACACCTGCTAGAATTTTTTTATTTTCCTGTGGTTCTTCTGAGTGATTGGGTTGATTCCATGTTTCGTTTGGTTTAGTTGTCTCCATAATTTTGATTTAAAATGTTATATAATTTTATCTACTAATATATAAAAATGTTTAACAACACAATCATCTATTCTTCCCACAGCTCAATTTTATTTCCCTCCGGATCTAAAATCCAAGCAAACTTCCCATAATCATAGGACTCCATTTCGCCTATTTGAGAAACTCCTTCTTTTTTTAATTCGCCTAAAAGCCATTCCAAATTGTCTACGCGGAAATTCTGCATGAATTCTTTTTGAGATGGATTAAAATATTTGGTATCTTCTTGAAATGGACTCCATTGCGTCGTACAATCTTCTCCTTCTTCATTTTTCCAAGAAAAGGTACTTCCATAATCATTTGTTTTGAAACCCAAATGTTTAGTATACCAATCTCTTAATTCTTTTGGATTCTTACTTTTAAAGAAAAAACCACCGATTCCGGTTACTTTTTTAGGTTGAAGTCCAACTTTTGGTTCCAAATTATAGAACTCTTTAATCTTATCGACAATGGTTTGTGCTAATTTTTCATGGCTTTCAAACGTCCAACCTGCAATATGAGGTGTTAACAATACATTTTTAGCTTCTAATAAATACTGAAAAGCTTTAGGTTTTTCACCTTCAAACAAGGTTTCAAAAGACAGCTTTTCGTATTCCAAAACATCTAAACCGGCGCCCAAAATTTTCTTAGTTTCTAATGCTTCCGCTAAATCTTCCGTTACCACACTTTTTCCTCGAGCGGTATTAATTAGCCAAAACGGTTTGGCAAAACCGGCAATAAAATCTTTGTTCACCATTTTATCGGTCAAAGGTGTCCACGGTGTATGTAAACTCACTACATCTACTTTTTGTTGAAATTCTTCAAAAGACACTTGTTTTGCATTGGCATCGCTAACATTTTCCAAAATATCATAACACAAAACCTCAACATCAAAGCCGCGTAACTTTTTTGCAAAAGATTTTCCCATATTTCCATAACCGATAATTCCGACTGTCTTTCCATCCAGTTCATGTCCGCGATTCGCTTCTCTCTTCCAATACCCTGACTTTACCTCCTCATTTGCCTTGTTTAAATTATTGAAAAGCGACAACAGCATTCCTAAAGCATGTTCGCCCACGGCATTTCTATTTCCTTCGGGAGCAGCAATTAAATAAACACTTTTTGTTTCGGCATATTCAATATCGATACTTTCTAATCCGGCACCTACACGAGCAATAAATTGAAGATTTTTAGCTTTATCTAAAAAAGTTTTATCAATTTTAAATCGGCTACGAATGACAATGCCTTGATAATTTTCAATTTTAGCTTCAATTTCTTCTTTAGTAGAAGTGTAATCCACTTCGTTTTGAAAGCCTAATGTTGCTAATTGATCCCATAATATTGGATTATTGGAATCGATATGTAGTATTTTAATATTTTTAGTTTCCAATGTTTTTGCTTTTTGTATAACAAAGATATTGAAAGTTTAAATAAATTCAGACCGTTATAAAATCAAAAAATCCCGTTTAAAACGGGATTTTTAGCGGTTAATTTTCATCGTGCAGAACATTCCATTTCTCTAATCTTATCTCTCCAACTATTGAGATTGTTCATCATTAAAAGTAATCTTACTATAATTGAAAAAGCAGTGATTAAAATCAAAATAATTAAAGTAATTGATGCAAAAAATTTCAAACTTAACCCTAGCATTACAAGCGATAAGCAAATACATGAAATTACAACAGTTACTTTTTTGTGCGTTAAACCTATTCCTAAGAGCAGGTGATGCAAGTGCGATCTATCCGCACTAAAGGGAGATTTTCCTTTTTTTATTCTTCCCAGGTAAACGCGTAACGAATCAAAAACAGGAATTGAAAAAAACACAATTAACAATAATACTACCATATCAGGAGTTTTATGATTAAGCATTACATTCTTTTGTAAAAATTTAATAGCTTCGGTTACCATAATAAATCCTATAAATAGCGAACCTGAATCGCCCATAAATATCTTTTTCTTCCCTAAATTAAATTTTAAAAAACCGATAATAGATCCCATGAAAACAGTACTTAAAAACACTAAAAAGTAGTCTTTAAAATAGAGTGCAGAAAAGAGGAACAGTACAAATCCTAAAAGTGAAATTCCACCAATAAGACCATCAACACCATCCATGAGATTAAAAGCATTGACAACACCTGTAATTATCAAGATCGTTAATACGTACTGAATCCACACATTTATTTCATAAATCCCGAATAAACCATATAATGAGGTTAATCTAATTCCTGAAAATGCGATAATAAAAGCTAAAATCAATTGGATTGCTAATCTATATTTTGCCGGAATATCATTCTTGTCGTCAATAATCCCAACAATAAGTAAAATAAAAGCTCCTGTAAAAACCGAAAGGTACTCTTTAATAAAAACTTCTCTAAAACCTGAAATAAGGACTACCATAAATACGACCAAAGCAATGGTAATTCCACCTATTAAAGGCACTGCATTCAAGTGAACCTTTCTATAATTCGGTTTGTCTACCAAATTAACTTTCATCGCCATACTTCTAATAAACGGAATAAAAATTAGGGTTAGAAGAAGTGACAAAACTCCGTAAGAGGTAATTTCTAATAGCGTTTTCATAATCTATCTATTTTTCATAAAAGAAGTTACTATTTTTTAAATGGGATAACTGGAACTCTTCTAAAAAAGAGATTTCTAGTTTTTTAACTTCGGAAGAAACATTCATTTTCCCTTTAGTAGAAAGAGCTTCTTCTATTAAGAGCTCATATTTCTTAGCGATATTGTTCCATGTGTATCTTCTTCGTGCAATGGCTGTCATTTTATCTGCTAATTCTGTTAATCTTTCATCGTTAATCCATTCCAATTGTTCTATTAAATCTGCTACAGATGAAAAATAAATAGCTTTACCTTCTGTAGTTGTGATATTATAAGAAACTTCAAAAGCGATAACCGGCAGTTCTAAGTACATGGCTTCTACAAGTGAAGGGTTAGTTCCTCCGGCAGAATGTCCATGTATGTATAAACCGGCATTCCCTCTGATTAAATCAATTTCCCTTTGATTATATATCGGATCATGTAAGTGAATATTATTAACACTTCCATACTCTTCTTTCAATCTTTTACCATATTCACTATTATTCCAGTTTCCTACGAGTACCAAGTTCATATCTGATTTTTGTTTGAATGCCTCCAGAACAATATGAACATTATTTTCAGGCTCAATACGACATACTTTTACAGCGTAATTGTCACTCAAAAACGGATATTTTTGAATATCTTCTTCATTGGGTACTACTTTCATAGTATGGTCTGCTCCATATTCAATAACACGACTTAGCGTTTCATAACGAACGGCTGTATAATCTTGTATTGACTCGTTATCAGAAATATCGATATGCGAATATTTCACGGCAATTTTTTCTGCCCACCATAAGTAAAGTTTGGCTAAAAGCGACCATTTATCTCTTTTCCATTCAATCCCGTCAATTGAAATGATAATTTTTTTGTTTGTAAATAATTTTACAAAAGGCAATATCCATGCACCAGCAACTCCTAAAATCAATAGAATATCATTTTTAAAGATGGCATGAAGTATTGAAATCGTGTCATAGGGTATACTTTGAACGCCATTAGCTTCCAAAGGGATGTATTGTAATTTTGCTCCCTTATATGATGCTAAACGTTCTTCTTTTTTATATTTTTTTTGGGAACAATAAACTGTAAAATCATATTTTTCAGACAGATTGCTTACCAAATGATCTGCCAGTGTTTCAAATCCTCCATATTTAGCGGGTAAGCCAACGGTTCCTATTATGGCAATTTTATATGTTTTCATAATTCTAAATATTTTATGGATATAATACCAAAACCATACTAAAAATTTTAAATTACTGAATTACAAATAGTTATAAGTATTTTGATTTTTAAAAATTCCACATTTTGGAATTTATTTTATTATTAGGAAACAACATTAAGTGATTTTTCCTCAAAAACTTTAAGACTAAACATTTGACTCTTTTTTTGAGCATAATCACTCATTTCTTTATACAAGGCTTCGTCTTCAAAAAGTCGGGACAGCACTTGAGAAATTTGAAAGGCATTTTTACTGTCAATTAAAAAGCCATTTTTGCCTTCTTCTACTAATTCGGTAACTCCTCCAACAGGCGGAACTATAGTAGGCAAATTATAAGCCATGGCTTCAAGTACTGTTAGTCCAAAAGTTTCGACCCAAAGATTCGTATCTGATAAATTAACGACTAAACTAGCTTCTTTGTAGAATGAATGAGTGTTCACCTGAGTTGGGTAAATCATTAAATTAGATGGCAATTCTTCGTCTTTAAAAAAAAGATCGATTTCTGCCTTAGAAGCATTTACTACCAATTTGAAAATATATTTCGGATTTGTTTGGGCTAATTTCAGAAACTCATTAACCCCTTTATATGCTTTTAACGAACATATCATTAAAACAATTTTATCCTTTTTCAGAGGCTCGTTAACAAGTGAGGCTTGTTTTATAAATTCTTCTTCGAGTGCATTATGAATTATATGTTTGCGAATATTCAAGGGTTCCTGCTTTGCTAAAAATTCTGAAACATATACTACATCAGTAGCTGTATGCTTTACAACACCAAACAAAAACTGTTTGAACAACAAAGGTTTCATACTGGTTTCATGAACATGATAAATCACTTTGTTCCCTCTTATTTTGCCGGCTATAGCTGCACCAAAAGGCAATACAGTATTGATATATACAATATCTCCTCTTTTTAAGAAAAGAAATAATTTAACTGCTAAAAATAATTGGCTGGAAAAAAGAAAAAACAACCTCATCAAAGGATTTTTTGCAAACCGATACCAATAGAAATGATTTGTAACTTTGGGCAAATTTGATAAAAATCCCTCTCTTCCGTTACACGTAAATAAATGCAATTCTATATCTCTTTTAGACCAACCATTCAGTAGCTGCTTCAATACTTTAGGGCTTCCGCTATAGTCATTTAATAAATGTGCTGCTATAATTCTCATATCGATAGGTTGTTATAAATTTCTTTTAAATGTTCTCCTCTACTATCCCATGTAAATCTTTGGTTATATCTTTCACGGGCATTATGACTCATTTTATTCAAAAGATCAGTTTCAGAATACAATGTATTTAAAGCATCGGCTAAATCCTGAACTGTATGATTATAATTGGTTTGAGGTATTATAAAACCACAGTGAGGTGTTATGTATTGGCCAGGGCCGATGTTGTCAAGACATATTACCGGCAATCCGAAAGACAAGGCTTCAGCAACTACCATTCCTGCTCCTTCATGCGATGGAAACATAAATACTGATGATTGTTTATACAGTTTCATGAGATGTGATCGTTCTACCCATTCTTTTATTTCAACATTATCTTTAGCGATACTATTGTTTATTAATTTTTCATAAAAACCTTTCTCCGCCCCGGAACCTACTAAAGTTAATTTGCAATTCATGCGTTCATCTACAGGAACAGTCTCTAAAAATTTAATGAACGAACGGATCGTAAGATCAAATCCTTTAAGAGGCACAAATCTTCCTGCGCTTATAACATGAAACCCTTTTTTTTCTTCAGACTCAACTGTAGAATAATCTTCTGAGGCTACCGAAGGAAAAACAGAATAACCGGTTTTTAAATTAAGTTTAATCGGAACATCTGTATTCATACACCATATATGAGCCGCATTTTGTTTTGTTTTGTTTAAAGCAGTTGAATATTTCCAGAATACTTTTTTGACCAACCAAGTTAGACTATCTTTAATGCTATACTTTATTGAATATGGTTTAAGATACATTTTAGGTACAAGCGGATGATGCCCCACAGGCCCCCAAACCATAGGTTTATTCAGTTTCCATAAAAAGCTAGGTGTCCAATCGTTATGAAAATTGACATTATGAGCTATATCAAAATGTATATTCTGTTTTTTCACAAAGTTCACAATTCCTCTTTGCCATAAGTAAAAATAAAACATGGCTCCACGACTCCCTTTTTTCCAAAAACGCATGTAATAAGGCAAATCAAAATACAAAAAAGTGATGCCGGAATAATCAGAAGCAGGATTTTCAGTCATAAACTTTTCGATAGCTTCTTTATTATTTTCCCTTGTAATAGCGATCACCTTATTGAATCGGGCAATTTGCATTACAAAATTCCATCCCATAGCATCTTCGGAGCCTTTATAAGGATTAACAGCGTAGCAAGATGCCAATATGATTTTACTACTCATGATCCCTGCTTTTTAAGATTTTTGCCGGTACTCCTCCAATTATACTGTTTTCAGGAAAAGATTTGGTTACCACACTTCCGGCGGCAATTACACATCCCTTTCCTACTTCGACCCCGTCAAGTATTGTTACTTTACTACCGATCCAGCAATTGCTTCCTATGCGTATTCCTTTTCTCGTCACTCCTTGATGTCTTATAGAAACTGTAAGATCATCGCAATTGTGATTTTCCGGATGGCAGCTAAAATACTGCCCCACGATGCATTCATCTCCTATTTCTAATCCGCCGCCGCCGCCCAGATAAGCATATTCGCCAATTCCTACGTTATCGCCGATTACAATTTTATTGCCAAGATTATTGAGCGATGTAGATACGATTACTCTACTAAAGGCTCCTATGCTTACATTATTTCCAAATCTGATCCCGTTTTTGCTTAGTGCTGATACGACAACTTGGTTGCCAAGACGCAGAAATCTGCCCCAAGATATTTTGGAAAGGTAAAAGAAATTTACCGACTTGCCTAACATCATTCCTTTTGATCTTTTACCATAAAAAAGCACCCATAAACCTCTTAACATTGCCACCAACTGTATCCACATAAATTGCATGAGAATAGCTGTAGTTATATTGTCGTCAAAGCTGAAATTTGGATTTCTAAGCTGAATTATCTTTTGTAATAAAGTTTTCATCTTAATGGCTTTTTATGGTTAGTAAAACATGATTTAAAGTTAAATTAAGATCATTGTTTTCAATAATCTCATATACTTCGCTTTTATTATTTTTCCCTAGTTTTCTAAAAAGTGAACCATAATTATTCGTTAGTTCTGTGATGGTTGATTCGTCAAGCTCATTTTTTCTTTCCAAAATGATCCGTTTATCTGCAAAAAGGAAAAAATTAAATTTTGGTTTAAGTAAAAATGTATAGCCTAAAAACGATAATCCTTTTGGCAAAACCACATTACTTCTTTTGCTATCACTAATAAAATCGAAATAATATCTATCATAAATCACAACATAACCTCTTAATGTGTATTTTAAGAATACTAAGAATTGGCCAATGAAATAATCTACATAATAATAGGAGAAGCGCAATAATGAAGATAACAATCTATCATTAGAACCTGTACGAGGTAAACTAGACTCAACTCTTTTTTCAGCCTCTTCTTTTCCTCTGAAAATAACACTAATAATAGGAAGTATAGATGGTCTATGGCGTAAAACAACTACAGGATATCTTAACTGCTTTTCTATTAAATGAGCTACGTTTTCTATAACTGTTGATTTGCCGGCTCCGTCTACTCCGCTAAAAGTAATGACAAAACCTTTTCTTCTGTATGAGGTTAAAATATCATAAAAATATAAGAGTCTATTTTTAACAGCATTTAATCCTCTGTTTTCTTTATTTTTTTTCAATTCTTTTAAAAGAGCTTTTTTATTTTTCCCGAAATCTTGAAAATACTCACTAACAAGGCTATCTTTCTTTTTATTCATACCAACTACAGCTTCTTCATAAACTCTATACTTTTCTGGTATTTCAACATTGTTAAGGGAATAGAATCCACACAGATATCGCATAGTATCATTAACAGAAGTTGTTTTTACTCCAAAACTGTTCATGTAAGCATTTTTAAGCACTTTTTTAACTTCCATAAAAACAATGTTTTTTCTTTTTGTCTGCCATATCAGATCTACTGACAGAAAAGAACCATCATCTAATATCAGTTGAATGGTATTCATAAATGATTTCGGTTTAGAGATCATTTTAGTTACAAGTGAATGCTGTTTAAAAAATTTAGTCAGTTTATCATTAAGAGTGTTTTCTATAATAAGATCTATATCTGAGTTAATGCTAAGATTTTCAGGATATCCGTTTAAAAACTTAACTGCTGCATAATTCTCATTTTGTATATGGTCAAATAAGTCCATGATTACTAACTGTCTTGAGCTTTTGCTATTAGTCAGAAACATATTGAAAGCCTCGTTCCAAACTTCAAATAGCCAGTTGATTTGTATATGCCATTTGGGTTGTTCGGCATATACTTTCAAATAATTCATGCAATTTATCAGTAAATAATATTTTAAATATCGTTTTACTACTTCCAAATCATTTTCAAATACTATGGTCGAAAAATCGCCTACACATTGGTTTTTAATATCTTCATAAATCTCTTTCCAGCATTTTCTATCGACCATTACGCCTTGCTGAATCAAAAAGTGGAAATAATCAAACCCTTTAGGTCTTTCAAAAGCAGCTAATTCCCAATCATACAATGCAATTTTCCCATCAACTTCATACATGTTCCATGATGTAAAATCACCATGAGAGAGACAAATACCCACAATTTCTTCTGAAGCTAATTCATCTATTAAAATATTCATTTTTCTGATCAGATTCTTAGGGATTCTTTCGTCATTAATTTTTTTAAAATCTTTTTTAAGCTCATTAAATAATTTCCATGAACTTAGTTCTATAACCTGATCGTCCGGTAGATTCATTTCTATCAGAGCTTTTAAATGAGCCTGCTCAATTTTATTTGTTCTTATTCCTTTTCCTGTAACATCGGAAAGCTGAATGATATCATCTGATATTTGTTTTGACCTAGGAACTTTGAATTTTGTGAAAGAACTGTGTCTTAAAATCATGCTTTCTTTCTTAATTAGTTCCTGAGCATTAGAAGTAGTAGCTATTTTAAAGAACACGTTATTAGTGTATAAAATAGCTTTATTGTTTGGACCTGTAGTTCCGGTAAACAAAGCCCAGTCTTCATTACAATCAAAAAGTGTAATTATTTCTTTATCATAGTAGAATCTATGTTTGTTAAAGAATAATTTTTGTAGTCTCAAGGCAAAAACAGTTTTTATCATAAGAGCAAATAGTTTGGCTCTTTTGCTGCCCATGTTGTAAAATTTTAAAAATAATGGTTTTCTGTTTTTTGCATTCCAAACCCATCTTATACTTCCATCAGGATTTTTAATAAATAAAACATCCAAAACAGAATCGTTAGCACTTTTTCTTACACGTGATAGGGAATATCCTATTTTATTAAATATATTTTCCATGATACAAAAAATTTAATTTAAAATGTTTAGATGAAAAACCGTACCAAAACTAAAAACCATTGAAAAACAACATTTTACAAACAAATCAAAGTGTCTTATTTTCCATTTTATGGAATGAAAATATTTTTTTGGAAAGCTATACGTTTAAATCTGTTCTTCTTTTTCTTAAATAAATCTTCTGAATAGAAGTAAGATGTGTATTGTGTTTAAAGGAAACTGAAAAAATTATCATTTGATAGAATAGGATACCATAATTGCTTTCGCCGAATATTCCAAATTCAGTAAATGAGTTTATCAGCACCGGTATAAGCATACCGATGAGCATCAGCTTATTTTCTTTGTCTTCAGAGAAGAAAGCTCTAAAAGTAAAAATCATTTGAAAAATGGCTATGCATAAACCTATAAATCCTAGGTTCATTAAAACCTGCATAAAAGTATTATGCGTCATTTTTCCGGGATAGGTATGAACACTCTGAAAAAACTCTTTGTAGTCTATCCGCATATAGCCGAAACCTAATAAGGGTTCTCTTGGTAAACCTTCGGTAATGAGAGCCTGCCAGAAAGGCAAACGTCCTGTTAAGGTTAATATTTCTTCGAGGCGTTCTTTATCACCTCCTTTTAATATGACTTGCTGTATGGCAAAAGGAACTACTAAAAGCACTCCTGCAATAATGGCTATTTTAAGTCCTTGTCTTTTAGTTTGATTAATATGAAAAAAGATAATTAGAAGAACACCAATAAGTGAGGAACGAGATCCGGTCATGAACAAGGCATAAAAAATCACCAGGATTTTAATAATGGTCCATGTTTTATTTTTTTTTCTGTATAGGTCAAAAATAAGACAAGCTACTCCTAATCCCGCTAACATTCCCAATTCATTAGGATTCATCATTACACCACCTAATCTTGCCTCTTCACCACCATTAGTCAATCTGAAAAAAGTATCAGGATCTACCCACATACCTATCACAAATATTGTTTGCAGCACAAAAACAGAATTTCCTAGTAAATGATACAGACGTATGGAATGTCCTTCAAAAAAATAATCCAGAACTTTAAGACTTTTTATAAAAAAATAAGCAAAAACAAGACTTTGAAAAGTCATAAACCATTGAAGCATGCTAAATCCCGGATTGGTACTCCACATAAAAGACAGAAAGCCCAATGTGAGATACATTAGATAAAATAAGAGTGAAAATATATTTTTATATCCTAAAGTATTTACTGCACCATAATTAAGTATTTTATAATAAATTCCTATGGAAGAAAACATTAATCCCATTCTCCCCACTACTTTTATTCCTCTGGTTATTGCAACATTTTCACTCCATGTAAAAAAACAGGCAATCATGAGTAGCAACACAATAAACATATAATTATTTATTGTTTTCAAAAAAGCATCGTGTTTTTTTACTGTAGTTTCCATTAGATGTGATATAAGTTATGGCGAAATTTTAAAAGCAACTTTTCCCAATTATATTTTTCCTGAACCATTTGTATCGCATTTTTTTGCATCGCCATAAAAGCCTCAGGATTATTAAAAACTTCAAACATGTGAACCATAGCTTCTTCCAATTTGTGTTCATTTTGGGAATATATTGTTTCTCCGGCGTTATAATTAGCTATTTCATTTCCTATGTTAGTCGTATCTGTAACAATACAAGGTTTTCCAAAACTGGCTGCTTCTATTACCGATAAGGGTAAACCTTCATTTCTGGAAGGATGCACAAAAACATCCATTTTTTCTAATAGCTCGTCTTTTTCTATACCAAATTTACTTCCGTGTAGAACCACAGATTCATGAAGGTTATTTTTTAAGATGAACTGCTCCAATAATTTCTTTTCTTTACTATCTCCCACTATCCACAATTTAGAATCAGGATACTTGTTGTGAAATTTTTTAAATGCTTGGATTAAAGTATCTAGTCCTTTAGTATAAATATCAAGTCTTCCTATGAAACCAAATATGATGTTCTCTTTTTCTAAAGTTTTTATGGTGACAGATGTGTTACTTTCAAACCCATAAGGCAGTAATACGACAGTATCTTTATCAAATATCTTTTTTAGTCCGTAGACCTCACTTTTTCCTATGCAATGAATACTATCCGCCATTTCAAGTACCTTTTTTTCAAAAAACCGAAAATAAAGTGCTTTTATAAAACTGCTTTTTTTCATTGCAATGCTGTTATAAGCGCCATGAGCTGTGATTACAAATTTTATATTATGCTTGTAAAGCAACTTTGCCAGTAAAAAATATACAGGAATCCAGCCTCCGTGAAGATGAAATACGGCTTTTCCTTTTTTTTCGATTATTGCATCTTTAAGTGCTTTGGAAAAGAAAAAGGGAAATACTTGCTTTAAAAAAAGTCGGGTTTCAAAATTGCGGCTGCCATAATTTTTTTCCATATCATTTACAATTCCCCAAATGGCAACTTTTTCACCAAACTCCGCTTGTTTGGTTGCTAACTGGTATACTACTTTGTTCACACCATTCATCCTTTCAGGATTAGCTTTACCGAGTATTAAATGAATTATTTCCATAACACGAATTGTTTATTGTTTAATTGGCTTTGCCAATACAAGATCATCACTATTTGATTTGCAATAAGACCTATAATTGCTCCGTATAATCCATAAAACTGCAATAAGAAATGGAAAGAAGCGAAAGACAATATGAATGACAGCAAATAGCCTAAGAAATATGTTTTATTCAGTATCAAGACTCTTATTGATATCCTTACAGGATAGCCCAAAAAGATAAACAGATATAAAATACAAATCATTTTTACGACATAACTGTAATGTTGATATTTTAATCCGCCGGCCAAAACTATAATTTGGTCGGAAAAGATAAAAACAGGCAACAGGATCGCGCCAAAAATCACTAGTCCTGTTACTGTGAGTTTAGTCAAATATGTTTTTGCTTTCTCAACGCTTTGATTGTAGATTAACGATATTTTGGGTACAAAATAATTCTCTATAGTCTGAAGGCCTACATTGATAATTCCAAAAAAAGATTGTACCAATCGCAATGCGCCCAATGCTTCAATACCTAAATAAATACCGGAAACCAGCACGAAAAAATTTGCGGAACACCATTGTAAAACCGCTACGCTTAACAGCCACTTACCTTGTGAAAAATGATCTTTAAAAAATGCTTCCCACAATAAAGGTTTTTGATAATCTTTAAAAATAGAGACTAAACCGGGCAATGATGCGAGCAAATTTGCGGAACCTAGAATCCATAACGCATACGACAAACTAAAGTTGGAAAATAGAAGTAAATATATAAGGACTAAAAAGTAGATCCCATCCATTATAAGTACAATAGATATATTTCCTAAACCCAGAAAAACTTTTCGTAAAAAATCATTGATTAGAAAACCTGTACAAAAGCATAAAAGAGATCCGATCGCTATATGATAATCATATTGAGAGAAAAAATAGATTAAAAAAAATAGCATTATGAGTGTAAAAACCAACAAAACTAAAAACCCTAAGAACAAAAAAGAGATGTATTGTTTTGCTTCTTTAATTCTTGGAAAAGAAACCTGAAAAGGCTGAATAAGTAATGCACTATATATACTAACTAGTAAATAAACGACCAATACTATAGATGAATACATTCCAAAACTTGTAATATCTAATTTTTGAGCAAGAAGTATGGTTAGCAAAAAACTGGTTCCGCTAAATAATGCCTGATCTATAAAAGCCAGAAAGGAATGAGAAGCTGTTATTTTTTTTAGTAATTGCATTTCTTATGACTTATTTGTTTGTAATTCTTCTATACATTTTTCTAAAGGAAGAAAAAATGCTAGGATTATATCCTGATTTATTAAGTATAAACCACATACCCGGAAGATTGTATTCTTCTTTAAGCAGTTCAATTTTCAAGATCGTTTTTTCTGCTGTTTGTCTGCTATCTAGCACAACAAAATTCTGATCTGCAAGACTCATAAATAATAGTGATAGTGCTCCTTTTTTTACAGGTTGGTTGTGAACGACGCATAATTGATACCTTTCCATTTCTTTTTTGATAATATCCTGAAAGACTGTTTTTGTGTAGCTTAAATATTTATTATCTGAAAAATTAAGATAATCTTCTTTACAATTCTCTTTTTTAAGTTCTCCTGTAGCATCTATGACTAAAACTTTTCTTCCTTGTTCTTTAAAAGAATTAATTAGATTTAACGAATGAAATTTATGATCTTTTGATTGATCATGTGAACTAATTACGAGTATACTTTTCTCTTGTAACAGCCCTTTCAAGTCCATCTGCATGGCTTCTTGCAAGAAAGTTTCTCTAACAGATTCTTTATCTTTAATGAAAGGAGTTGCCAGTGCAATTGGGATAGTACTGTTTTTTTCAATGGTATAGGTGTCGTTCACTTTAGCTTTTGCAAAATGAACTGCATATATCAGTACCAAAGAACCAAACATTCCCATTATAGCCGCTACAATAATTATAATGGCTCTTATTGGCGACACCGGTGATGTTGGTATATCTCCGGGAGTTATTATTTTGTGAAATGCTATTTTAGCCGATTTAGCGATTTCAGCATCAATGCGTTTTTCGTTTAAAAAATTATAGTTTTTCTCATATAAATTGAATTCTCTGTTGAGTATATTCAACTGTTTTTCTTTTTCAGGCAAACCTACAAATGCTTGTTCGGCAGTACTGATCTCGGTAGCTAATTCGTTATACTTTACCTGTAGGTTTTTCTCCGTATTTTTAATACTCTCAATTTGATAATCTGTAAGGTCTTTTATCTTAGAATCGATAATTTTTACTTTATCATTTTCAGGCGTATACGTAAGCAATAGATCTTTTTTTTCTGCCTGAAGTGCTTTCATATTTTTAACCATTTCGGTAGAAAGCAAATCGGTAAATGCTTCAAAATTTGCTGCTAAATCAAGATAATTATCCTTACCTGAATCAATATAGCTATTAAGTTCTTTAATCGCATTCAAGCTCATTTTAAGGTTAGTCTTTTCAATTTTTAGCTGGGCTATTTTTCGAAGGTCGGTTTCGGTTTCCTGAGTAAGGTTAATTATATTCTTTTTATCTCTGAAATTCTGAATATTATTTTCAGAGTTTGATAACTTTTCACTTGAAGATGCTATTTCACCTTTAAGGAAATCAACTGTGGTATCAGCAGCTTTATATTTATTTTCGATATAGTCTTTAATATAAACCTCAGCTAGTTTGTTTACAAATAGTGAGGCTTTTTCGGGTACATTGCTTTTAAAATTGATTCGTATCACCGGTACATCTTTATCCACGGCTACAATGTCTAATCCTTTATTTATTTTCTCCATAAGTTTTGCATAGCTCAAATATTCAAATTCATAATTGTCGGTGATTTTTACATTTTTTTTAGTTTTAATGTAATCTTCATTCAATCGGACAAGTACGGTTCCATAGTCCATTTTCAGAGGTTTTCCTAAAACTCCTTTGATACTTTTTTCTGAATCGGGATAATTGAATAAGAAATCTTCATTGGATAATATGGTGATTCCATAACGTTTATCTAATCCTTTTTCTGAACTAAATGTTGCATCTATCAAAATAGGAGAATTATCAAATAGCTCTACAGATTGTACACTTCCTTTTCTATAGATCTCTTTATGAAAAGGAAGTTCTTTCAGCGTTTTATCTATCAATAATGATGATTTAAGTACTTCTATTTCGGTAGCTATTTTATTAGCAGAAGCAAAAACATCGAAATCTTTAAAAAGATTAGCACTAGGCACACCTTCCTGTACATCTGCCAGCTTTAACTTTGCTGTGCTTTCATACATTGGTGTCACATAATTAAGATATTTTTTTGCCGCAAGTACAGATAAAACCATCACTGCAATTATAATAGGTAATCCTCTGAAAAAAGGCTTTAGTATTCTGATGTTCTCGTTCATGATCCAAATTTTAGTTCTATAATAGTCCTGCTACAATTGCTGCTGCACTTATAGTAGTCGTTAATGGTATTATTGTGGCTATGCGTTTATCAAATTCTTTGTTCTTTTTAGAAGGAACAATTACAATATCTCCCGGATGCAGTTGTATGTTAGTATTCAAAATATCATCCGCAACAGTTAGATCAATATTGGTTACCCTGACGTTTTCTCCTTCTTGACGTAAAACTTTTATGGATTTAAGATTGGCATAAAACTCAAATCCTCCTGTCTTACTTACTATTTCTAGCAGCGTAACGTTGTCTTTATCCACTTGAACTGTATTGGGATTTCTGACTTCTCCTAAAATTGTAATTTCTTTATTGAGTACCTTAATGTCAACAATAGGGTTTACCAACCATTTTTTTAGTTTTTCAGTTAATATGTCTTTTAGCTCCGGTACTGTTTTTCCTAATACATTTGTAGTACCGATCTTAGGGACTTCGATGTTGCCGTTTATATCGACCATGAGCCATTTCCCATACACTTCATTGGAATTATAAATTCCATAGACAGAACCCACACTTAAATCATCTTCTCCCCATACCGAAATTGATATTTTATCGTCTTTACGTATCTTGTATTGATAAGCTGAATCATATGAAAATGCGCTTTTGTCTTCAGGTTTATCTTCGCTTACAAGTAGATTTTGTGTTTTACAAGCACTAAAAAGCAGAGCGATTAAAAGATAGTTTAGTATAGTTCTCATCTTCTTAAAATATTTAGGATTAATTAAAAAATGATGGATAAAAGACGTTTAATAATACTTGGGTCTGATTTTGCCAGTTCTTCTTTTACTTTGATGATTTTATGGATTATCTGCCCTATTTTTTCACATACTTCTTTGTCTTTTATCACATAATCAAAGGCACCATATTTTAAAGCATCAATAGCTGTCTTCATATTTTCCTGTCCGGAAATCATGACTACATAAATATTAGGATTGTATCTTTTTATTTTTTTGAGTACTTCAAAACCTGTTATATCTTCCATGTTATGATCCAGAAAAATAATATCAGGGTTTAGGTGCAGATTATTTAAACAATCATTACCGTTACTGTAACATGTAATGTCTGTATAATTCAACGTAGTGAGGAGATACTGTTCGTAGACATTTGCACAAAAAATATCATCATCTACAATGAAAATTTTAAATTGGTCTTGAGTTTCCATCTTTATCTTTTTTTATTTGATAAAGCATGTACCAATTTTAAAACCAAAATCAAAAACAATTGACTTACAAGTATTTACATATTTATATGCTTTGTAATTTTCCAAATATTGGAAAAGTTTCCACAGCTATTAGGTTTTCAATCAGTTTTTCACTTCTTTTTTAAGCTGGTCAATAGCCGTTACTAGGATACTTTTTATTTGAGAAAATAAATTAGCAATTTGATTATGGTCAGAAGATTCTTTGGCTAACTTTTCTAATCGTTTTACATCGTCAAGAATAATCAAAATTCCCATACTTTCAATACTGGGTTTTATTTTATGTATAAGTTGACTGACAAGCAAAAAATTGTCTTTATCTAAAGCTTCTTTTGTTTTTTCAATTACATCTTCTGTTTGACTTATAAAGATAGAAATCATTTTTTGTACAAACTCATGATTTCCTTTACTCATAGTGTTGAGTATATTTAAGTCGTATAATTTTGTGTTTTCATTTTCCTCAATATTGTTATGAAAAAGAAGATCTTTATTTACGGTATATCTTGCTAATGTTTCGATAAGAACAAATTCTTCAAAAGGTTTAGGAACATAATCATTCATGCCTGCTTCTTTACACTTGTCAACTTCACTTTTAAAAGCATTGGCAGTTAACGCAATAATAGGAGTACTTATTTTTAATTCGTCTCTTATTATTCTGGTAGCTTCTATCCCATCCATTTCAGGCATTTGAACGTCCATCAGAATAACATCGAAATTTTCTTTTTTGAGTATTTCAATGGCTTCAAGTCCGTTATTAGCTTCTGTAACCTTACATTTAAAATGATTGAGTGTATAGTTGACCACCATTCTGTTCATAAGATTATCTTCAACTAATAAAATATTAGTATCTGTAATATCTACATCTACTTTTTTCTTAGACTTCTTAACATTAGCTATTTGTCCTTTTTCAAATTGAACAGTAATATTAATTGTAGTTCCGACATTCTTTTGACTTTCTATAGTAATATGCCCTTTCATTAGTTGTATTAACTCCCGAGTAATTGCCATACCCAAACCAGTACCACCAAATTTCCGTGTTATGGATTTGTCTTCCTGAGAAAACTTATTGAATATAGTGTCTGCAAACTTTTGTTCCATACCAATTCCTGTATCAGTAATAGAGATACAAACCTCCTGAAAATTATTGTTATCCTTTACTACTTTACAATGTAAAGAAATTGAACCTCGGTTTGTAAATTTCAATGAATTTCCAATCAGATTGAATAAGATTTGCTCCAATCGTAATATATCTCCTTTAAATGCAGAACTCACATCATCGGCTATCTTAGATGACAACTTTAATCTCTTTTCGGAAGCTATGGGTTGCATTACAGTTATCACATTGTTTATGGCATCAGCAAAGATGAAATCTTCATTTTCTAAAGACATTTCTCCTGCTTCTATTTTAGAAATATCAAGGATGTTGTTTATAATAGAAAGTAAATGTTTGGAAGCTATTGCACTATTATCTACATATTTTTTTTGAACTTCGGATAATCCTTGCCGTTCAAGTTCTCGCAAAAAGCCAATAATTGCATTTAATGGTGTTCTGATTTCATGACTCATGTTAGCGAGAAAAGATTCTTTGGCTTTAGAAGCTTCCAGTGCTTTTATTTTTTCACTTTCAAGCTCTAGTTCCATCTTTTTTTGTTCTGTGATATCAAGATGAATGCCAATAGATCCAACTAAATTCCCTTTATCGTCATAATTTGGCGCACCTCCAACAGCCCACCATCTTAATTCTCCTCTTTTATTTCGTACCGGAATTTGATAAACATCGGAAACACCATTTTTTCGCAAACGGTTTTTCTCTTTCATCACTTCAATGTTTTCTCCAAAAACAAAAGTGTCTAAAGCACTCATTCCTATAAGTTCGTCTATCTCAAATCCGCTCATTTCGGCAAAGCTCTGATTTGCAAATTGTATGACTTCTTCCGTGTTGACTTCTATAAGTCCTAAATTTATATTGGCAATAATATTTCTATATTTTTCCTCCTGAATCCTTAATTTAGTTTCTACTTTCTTTCGTTCGGAGATGTCTTGAATAAAAGAACAGAAGAAAACTTCTCCATTTTGTTCTAATGGAATAATCGAAATTTCTATAGGAAATTCTACCCCATTTTTATTTACTGCAGGAAGTTCAATTTGTTTATTCAAAACAGGACCTTCACCTGTATCGATATAATGTTTCAAGCCATCAAAATGTTGTTTTTTATGTCGATCGGGAATAATAGTTTCATTCAAGGTTTTGCCTAATACTTCATCTCTATCCCATCCGAATATTACCGTTGCCTGATTATTCCAAAATGTAATTTTTCCATTAATATCAATAGTGATAATTGCATTTAAGGAAGAGTTCATAATTATTCTATTACGCTCTTCACTCTGTTTCAGTAAATTTTTACTTATAATCTTTTGAGTAACATCTGTTGATTTCCATAAATGTCCGATGCAAATATCATCTACAATGATTGGTATATAATCTCTTTCAAAGAAACGTCCGTCAATGGTTTCTAATATTTCTCCTATAACGATATTTCCTTGGTTTAAAATTTCCGCTATTCTATTTTTATAAGCTTCAGTATTCTTAAAGATTAATTTTGCGTCATCTAAATATAAATCCGGATTCTTCCCTATCATTTCTTGAGGCAATGCACTTATATTTCTTGTTTCACACAGATACTGATTAACATATAAAATAGTATTGTTGTCATCAACAACTAATATCCCTGATTGAAGATTATCAAGTAAAATCCTTAAAAACTCGGCTGTTTCAAATAGTTTTTTTTCGGTTTCTTTCCTTTTGCGAATCTCGTCACTGATATATCTTGAGATAAAAAGCAGGTCATTTTTTTCTATTTCTTCTTCAAAATTGTAATCGTTTCTTAATTCTGTAAGGCTTTCATAGAGATTAGAAATAGACTCTTGTTTTAACTCATATTCTTTTTTTAAATTCTGATTAATTTGATTGTATTCTTTCTCGCTTTCCTGAAAAGAATGATCCATTAAGTCTTTATCTCTTTCAAAAGATAAATAAGAATCATTTACAGCTTTAATAAATGACTGAAATGAAGGGTCGTCTATTAAACCCGAAGGTAAATATTTATTGATCTGACGCTGTAAAAGCTTGTGAATATCCATAATTAATCCATTTCATTTAATGATGTTATTGTCATGGTTTGATTATGAAGAACACAATCTGCAAATGGTTTTACCGGTGAGATTTCACCATAAGAATAAAAACCTGTCAGCATGGTTTGTGCTCCAAAAATTTCTGAAACAGCTTCAACTTCTTCATCTATTCTGTTTCCCAAAATCAGTTTTCGACCAACACAGCTTATCAATAAAGCTAGTTTCGGAGTAAAACTGTTGATCTCTAAACACGCATCTGCAGCGCCACTTGCTGCATCAATGAGTCGGTCAAAATTAGCTTTCATAAAACGAACCTTGCTTCCCTCCGGAATATCGCCGGCAAAAGTCATTGTATGGTTATTTTCATCAATAGATAATATTGTTCTAACTATTGGCTCTTCACTATCGTCTATCTTAATGGATAATGGAAAAAGGAGCGCAGAACCCGGCAATTCTTCGGCATACTTTCCTAAATAGTTTTTATAAAGCTCAAGTACATTTTTATCATCAATTTCAGAGAGAACGTTTTCCTTTGACTTGGTTACAGTTCTTTCTAATCCAAAACTTTCCCATCCACCAAGTGAACCGTGAGACAGCACCAATTTATCTCCATAAAAACCAAGTGCTACTATCTGTCCTTGTGAAGGCAATTGGTTTAATCCGACTACTGTTTTCTCAAATCTGGCAGCATCTCCTGCAAGTCCTCCCATTATAAGAACATTTTTTGTTTTGGAAATATTCATTCCTTTTACCAGTTCGCTACCATTTACTAATCCTCCATCTGAAATAACAAATACAAACTTTAAATTATCGGGTTCAAAATTTTGCATAAGTGTTTTCCCTGCTTCAAAACTATTAGGAAAATCAGAAATGTTAACTTCTGAACTCTTAATAATGGTTGACGAAAATTGTATAATGGTAAAGGAAATTGTATCATCTAAAACTTCCGTTCCATTAATTTCTCCTGATGAAGAGCACAACACCAATTTGGATACAGGAAACACCTCTTTGATACGTTGATAAATAACCTCATCAGAGACTAATTCTCTTGCACCAAAGCCAAGCACAAGATCAGCGTCTGTAAAGTTTAGATTTTCCTCATTTTTTTCTTGTTCAAAAGAACCGTTTCTGAATAATATTGAAGCTACTTTCATTTAGATGGATTTTTCGGTTGCTTGAATTAAGTTATATATAGTTGACTTACCAATATCTAATTGTTTGGCAGTCTTCAACACATCATTATTATTCTTTTTCAAGTAATGCATTATTATCTCATGCGTAAATTCTTTTAAGGTTTTCTTTTCCGACAAGAAAAAATCCATATTGTTTATACTGGAAAAAGTAAGGTCAGCATCTAAAATTTCATAATTCTCACACATTACACAAGCAAGATCTATTACCGATTTTAGTTCTCTAACATTACCCGGAAAAGCATATTTTAACAGTCTGTCTTTAGCTCCTTTAGATAAAACCGGAGGCTTCATTTTATTTTCTTTAGCAAACATATCTATAAAGTGTTTTGCCAAAAGCAATACATCATTTCCCCGATCTCTTAACGGCGGAAGTTCTATTGGTAGTCCAATAATTCTATAATATAGATCTTCTCTGAAATTTCCGTTTTTTACTTCCTCTTTTAGATCTTTATGAGTGGCAATTATCAATCTTGCATCAAATTTAATCTTGGACGTTCCTCCTAAACGCACAACTTCTCTTTCTTGTAAAACTCTTAACAACTTACTTTGAAGGTTCAAATCCAGTTCTGCTATTTCATCTAAAAAGATAGTTCCTCCGTTAGCTTGTTCAAACTTCCCTATAGTTTTGGTATCTGCTCCTGTAAAGGCTCCTTTTTCGTGACCAAAAAACTCACTTTCTACAAGTTCCTTAGGAATAGCTGCCATATTAACTGCTATAAAAGGTTTGTTTTTCCTATCAGAATTATAATGAATCGCCGAAGCTACGACCTCTTTTCCTGTGCCTGTTTCTCCTGTTATGGAAACATTGATATTACTGTTTATCGATTTATTGATCTTATTAAAAACGCTTTTTATGGCTTCACTTTGTCCTACAATTGTATTTTCAAAACTAAATTTTTGCTCTAGTTTCTCTTTCAATTCTTCTACTTCATTTAGTAAATCCAAGTTATCTCTTATCTTAAGAATTGAATTCCATAGTATATCTTTAGTATGACTATTTTTTACAATGTAATCTCTTGCTCCTGATTTTAAAAAATTAACTGCAACTTCAATATCTTCCTGACCGCTTATTATTATTATCGGGATTTGATTGTTTGCCTGTTGGATCTTTTTTAAAAGCATATCTCCTTTTATATCCGGAAGTCCAAAATCAAGGCAAATAATATCTGGTTTTAAAAATAAATTATCCAGACATTCTTTACCTGTTTTAAACAAATGAACATCAAAATCAGGATTAAGTTTAAGATGATACTTTAATGATTCACCAAAAAAAGCATCATCCTCTATCAAAAATATTTTAAGTGATATCATAGCATTGAATATTTATAAGCCATACCAAAGTACGAAATTTTATACAAATTATAAAATACAAAATAATACAATCAGTTTTTATCGTAATAAGTATCGAAATTTTTAAGTATTTAGAAGTATATCCTTTAATGGCTTTTTAGAAAAAACAGATAGTTTTTAAGTCAAAAGATATTTAGGTGATTCAGTTTTATGACCTATTCATAAAAAAGAAAAGTTATTACAAAATAAAAAAGGATAGCCCTTTTGACTATTCTTTAAAAGTGGACGATGAGGGGTTCGAACCCCCGAGCCTCCCGATAAAATCGGGATGCTCTGAACCAGCTGAGCTATTTTTTTGTTGAATTAAATCTTGAATTTTTAGTTTTACTTTTCCATTTTTTAATTTCTTTTTCTCTCAGAATAGCTTCTCTTTGTAAAACAAACTCTTCCTTATAAACTAATATCCAATCATTAGTTA